>CALMQC010000056.1 GCA_937871895.1 uncultured Roseateles sp.
TGGGCCAGTTCAGGGCCCAGCTCCATCTGCGCACCGGAGGCGGCGAAGTCGTAGCCCGGGTCGTTCACATAACGGGCAGGCAGGCCGATCACCACGGCGGCGTCGGTCTGCGGCCCGGCCGCGTAGGCCTCGGCGGCCACCACCTCGCGGGGCGAGAGGGCCGTCCACGCGGGGTAGCGCGCGTCGAGGCCCGTGTCATGCAGGGCACGCTCGGCGTCGGACTCGCGCCGCCGCTCGGCGTTGTCCAGGATCCAGCGCGCCTGCAGTTGCTCCAGCGCGAAGTGCCGGTTGCCTTGCAGGATCACCAGCGCCTGCTTGGCGGCCGGCATGCCCAGCGCCGCCGCCGTATTGGCCCAGAGCATGCCGGGCAGGCTCTCGCCCGGGGCCGCGCTGGCGTGATAGGGCTGTGTCAGGTCCTGCACATAGTGCGCAGCAAGGCCCGCAAAGCGCCAGCCCCAGTACGCGTGACCCGTGCCAAACGCCAGCCGCGCCAGCGCGCTGAACTGGGCCACCCGCAGCTCGACGAGGCTGCGCGTCAAGCTCGGCGCCAGGGTGTCGAACACCCTGCCCTGGTGCAAGAAGCCCATGTGGAAGGGCGCCTGCGAGCCAATGGCCACGGCCGGATTGCCAAAGGGCTGCTTGCCAAAGCCATAGCCGCTCGGGCTGCCGGGGTTGTCGTCAAAGAGCTGCAGGTCAAGGCCGTAGTCCGGCTCGTCACAGGCCGAGGCCAGCACGGCCAGCGCCGGCACCGGCTCTCCAGGGTGCAGCGCCCGCAGCCGATGCACGGCCCCCTTGGAGGGCGGCACGCTGGCCGCCTGCGCCCAGTCCAACGAAGGCTCGGTCGCCGCCGCCGCCCAGGGGTCCAGCTGAACGAAGAGCGCAAAGCGGCTCTGCGGTGACAGGCGCATGGCCGCGAGAAAGCCCTTGCGCAGGTCGGCATCCGCCTGCCCGGCTGCCCATTGCCAACGCAACGCGTCCGGCCGCGCCGGGTAGTGCTTCACGTGGCGCGGGCCCAGGCCTCCTGCGCCTCCACCGCTTGCGCAATGGCCGCCGGCTGTGCGCGCAGAAAAGCCTCCAGCGGCTCAGCCGTGACTGGCGCGGCGCGCGCCACCTCGGGCATCACCTCGAAGGCCCGATACGCCATGGCCGCATGCTGGCTCCAGGCCTGCGCGGCCGTGGCGGCCAGCCCCAGCAGCGTGGCGGCCAACGCGCCGCGCAAGCTCATGCCCACACTCACGCGCCAGAGCCCAGCGCCGCGATCACTTCGGGCGGCGCCTGCACCAGTTCGATCAGCACGCCCTCCCCGCCAATCGGGAAGTCCTCGTTCGCCTTGGGGTGGATGAAACAGATGTCGTGCCCCGCCGCGCCCTTGCGGATGCCGCCCGGCGCAAAGCGCACGCCCTGCGCCGTCATCGCCGCCACGGCAGCCGGCAGGTCGTCCACCCACAGGCCCACATGGTTGAGCGGCGTGGTGTGCACGGCCGGCTTCCTGTCCGGGTCCAACGGCTGCATCAGGTCCACCTCCACGCGGTGGGCGCCCTGCCCCAGCTCGCAGATGTCTTCGTCCACGTTCTCACGCTCAGAGACAAAGGTGCTGGCCACGCGCAGGCCAAGCACATCGACCCACAGCTTGCGCAGCGCTTGTTTGTCGGGGCCGCCGATGGCGACTTGCTGGAGGCCGAGGATGCGGTAGGGAGGTTTCATAGCTTGAGGCGCCCAAAGAGCCAGCCCGTCTTGGTGCCGGCGAGTGTCGCAATGGATTGCTTGTGGATGAAGGGAAACCGACCGCCCCAGCCAAAGAACTGGTCGCGCAGCCAGGGGGCGACCACGGCATGGGACTGGAACATGGGCGTGAGGCCGCGGCTGGCCTGGCTGTAGAAGCGCAGGTGGGCGCTGCGGTGATGGCTGTAGCGGGCAAACACCGCCGGCCAATCGCCGCCCGCCGTGGCTTGTTGGGCCAGCACGTGGGCGTCGATGAGCGCGAGGTTGGCGCCCTGCCCCAGCTGCGGGCTCATGCCGTGGGCGCAGTCGCCGATGGCGAGCACGCGGCCATCGTGCCAGCGCTCCATCCAGACGTCGGCGTAGCGGGCTTCGCGCAGCTGGCTGGCGTCGTGCAATCCGGCCACCACGGGCGCGGCCGCTGGGAAGAGTTCAACCATCTGGCGCTTGAGGCCGTCGAGGCCGGGCGTGTCGCGCCAGCGGCTCAGCTCGGTGAGCGGCAGGCTCCAGAAGAGGTTGATGCCGCGCTCTCCCTGCGGGTGCGGGCGACCCACGGGCATCAGACCCAGCATCTGGCGTGCGGCGCGGAAGCGTTGGCGCAGTTCATTCAGCGCAAAGCCCTCGGGCACCGGGAGCACCGTCCAGACCGCGCCCCAGGGGAAGGTGCGCGCGTGCTGCCTGATCTTCATCTGGCTGCGCAGGCGCGAGAAGCTGCCGTTGGCGAGGATCAAGGCCACATGGCGTGCAGGCTCCGGGCGAGGTTTGGCAAAGCGCAGGGTGACGCCGCTCGCGTCCTGCTCAAAGCCATCCACCGCAGCACCCCGGTGCCAGGGCACGCCCAGTTGCTGCAGTCGCTGCCACAGCAGGCCCATCAAGGCGCCGCGCTGGATGCCGAGCCCGAAGTAGTCGGGGTCCAGCCGCTGGTAGCTCATGTCGAGCACGGTGCGGCCCGTCGGCGTGTCGCCAAAGAGCCGCCCCAGACAATGGCCCAGGGTCAAGGCGCCATCGAGCAAGCCCATGGCCTGCAGCACCTGCTGGCCGGTGGGTTGCAGCAGCAAGCCGGCGCCGATGGGCTGCGGCTCTGCCACGGCCTCGTAGAGCTCGACGGGCACGCCCAGCTCGGCCAGCCGGATGGCCGCCGCCGCCCCGGCGACGCCTGAGCCGACGATGGCAACGCTGCGCTCAGGCAAATCTGAGGATGGGCTGATCAACCGCCAAGCTCTCCCCCGGCTTGGCCAGCACCTCGGCCACGGTCACGTCTTGCGCGGCGGTGAGGATGTTCTCCATCTTCATGGCCTCAATCACCGCGAGCCGCTCGCCGGCCTGTACGGTCTGGCCCGGCGCGGCAGCGAGGTGCACGAGCAGGCCCGGCATCGGCGAGAGCAGCAGCTTGGAGGTGTCGGGCGGGGCCTTGTAGGGCATCAGGGTCTGCAGCTCGGCGGCGCGGGGGCTGAGGACGGTGACTTCCATGCCGAGACCGCCGTGCTGGATGCGGTAGGCCAGCGGGTTCTTGGCGGTGCCGCGCTCGGCCTGAGCCGTGAACGGCCGCGGACCTCGGCCGGTGTCCACGGTGCCGGTGAGGCGCACGTCGTTGAGGCGCGAGAGGCAGGTGAGCCGGTACTCGGCGCCATCGACCTTGACGGTGGCCTGCCCCGTCTGGCCGGCGAACTCGGACACATGCACGGCATAGCGCGCGTTGTTGCCACCGCCGAGGTTCACCACGGCGACGTAGTCGTGCTCGATGCGCACCTCGTGCCCAGGCAGTTGGCCGCTGATGCCGGCCTCGCGCTCACGCGCCTTGCGGCGGATGAAGCCAGCCAGGGCAACGAGGAAGCGCGGGTCGTCATGCGGCACATGCTCGGCGCGGAAGCCGCTGGCGTAGTGCTGCGCGATGAAGCCGGTGTTGAACTTGCCCGTCGCAAAGTCCGGGTGGCCGAGCAGCGCGGCCTGGAAGGGAATGTTGCTGGAAACGCCCCGGATCACGAAGCCATTGAGCGCCTCGCGCATCTTGGCAATCGCGTCCGCGCGGTCGCGCCCGTGCACGATGAGCTTGGCGATCATCGAGTCGTAGAACATCGGGATCTCGCCGCCTTCGTAGACCCCCGTGTCTACGCGCACACCGCCAAAGGCATCGTTCGCGTAGGTCTCGCCTTGCAGGGTCTCACGCCCCTGGAGGAGATTGGCCTCAGGCGGCTGGTAGCGCACCAGGCGACCCGTGGAGGGCAGGAAGTTGCGAAAGGGATCCTCCGCGTTGATGCGGCACTCGATGGCCCAGCCCTGGCGGCGGATGTCGGCCTGGGCGAAGGCCAGCTTCTCGCCCGCCGCGACGCGGATCATTTGCTCGACGAGGTCGAGGCCGGTGATGCACTCGGTCACCGGGTGCTCGACCTGCAGGCGCGTGTTCATCTCCAGGAAGTA
>CALMQC010000057.1 GCA_937871895.1 uncultured Roseateles sp.
TGAGATTCCGCGCGCGCTGCACACCGCGCGGCGCCGCTGGCTGGCGTCCGTGTCGGCCGCTGCCGGCACGCCGTCCGCGCCTCAGCCCGTCACCGCCTGAACCCCACTCTGGAAACCTCAACATGAAATCGTCGTTTCGTTCTGCGGGCTGGACGCTGTCCGCCTTGCCCCTCCTTCCCGCCTTGCTGGCCCTGAGCCTGTCCACCGCGCAAGCGGCGCAGCCCCTGAGCTTCACCTTCCTGCAAACCGGCTTTGCCGACGGCGCCGTCCTTTCCGGCCGCCTGGTGGGCGAGGACGCGGATGGCGACGGCTACCTGGTCAATATCGAGCTGTCCGCCTTCGAGTTGCACTGGAGCGGCAACCGCGCCGTGGCCGCTTTCAACCAAGGCATGGACCAGCGGGCCAGCCTCTACCTGCACCTGGCCGACCTGCGCCTGGAGCACCTGGCCACATTGACCGAGTCCAGCGATGGCGAGCGTCTCTTCTCCTACGACAGCTACGGCTGGCCGGGCTATGACATTCCCGGCCGCATCACGGATGAGCGAGACCAATTGCTGTCCCTGAGCTGGGAACCCGTCCGCGTCACGGCCGCTGTGCCCGAGCCGGCTGGCCTGCCGATGATGCTGGCTGGTTTGACGGCCATCGGCCGCCTGTTCCGCCGCCGCCGCCGCTGAGCACCGCCCCGGGCGTGCCGGATGGCGCACCGCGGGCCGGCCTTGTCACCTAGATGCCGCGCAAAGGTCAAAGGACGGCGCTACCATTGGGTCATGCTGCACCGCACCATTTCGCGGTGCCACCAACTCGGCCGGAGGGCAGACCCATGCTTTACCAGTGGTATGAGACCCAGCGCGCGCTGATGGCGCCGTTCTCGGAGTTCGCCAGCGCGGCTTCCAAGCTTTACAACCACCCGCTCTCGCCCTTCACGCACACGCCGCTGGCGCAGCGCGTGTCCGCCGGGCTGGACCTGATGCACCGGCTGGCCAAGGACTATGAAAAGCCGGAGTTCGGCATCCGCACCACCGAAGTGGCCGGCGTCGAGGTCGCGGTGCAGGAGCAAGTGCCCATCACCAAGCCCTTCTGCCGCCTGCTGCGCTTCAAGCGCTTCACCGACAACCAGGCCGTGCTGGACGTGATGCGCCAGCAGCCCACCGTGCTGGTGGTGGCGCCGCTCTCGGGCCACCACTCCACGCTGCTGCGCGACACGGTGCGCTGCTTGCTGCAGGACCACAAGGTCTTCATCACCGACTGGACCGATGCCCGCATCGTGCCGGCCGAGGTTGGCCCCTTCCACCTCAACGACTACGTGGCCTACGTGCAGGAGTTCATCCGCTACATCGGCCCCGAGGTGCATGTGATCTCGGTTTGCCAGCCCACGGTGCCTGTGCTGGCGGCCGTTTCGCTGCTGGCCTCGGCCGGCGAGTTCACGCCGCGCTCGCTGACCATGATGGGCGGCCCGATCGACGCGCGCAAATCACCCACCGCCGTCAACAACCTCGCCATGAACCGCTCCTACGAGTGGTTCGAGAACAACGTGATCTACCGCGTGCCGCCCAACTTCCCCGGGGCGGGCCGGCGCGTCTACCCCGGCTTCCTGCAGCACAGCGGCTTCGTGGCGATGAACCCCGATCGCCACCTCAGCTCGCACTACGACTACTTCCTGGACCTCGTGCGCGGCGATGGCGACAGCGCCGATTCGCACCGCCAGTTCTACGACGAATACAACGCCGTGCTGGACATGCCGGCCGAGTACTACCTGGAAACGATCAAGGTCGTCTTCCAGGACTTTGCCCTGGTCAACGGCACCTGGGACGTGAACGGCTCTTTGGTGCGCCCGCAGGACATCACGGCCAGCGCTCTGCTGACCGTCGAAGGCGAACTGGACGACATCTCGGGCGCCGGCCAGACCCGTGCCGCCCACGAGCTCTGCACCGGCGTGCCCAAGGCCCACCAGAAGCACTTCGACGCGCTTGGAGCCGGCCATTACGGCATCTTCTCGGGCCGCCGCTGGCGCGAGAACGTCTACCCGGTGGTGCGCGAATTCATCGCCAAATACGACGCCGCGCCGCTGGCCGCCCCACCCAAGCCCGCGCGCAAGGCGCCCGCGCAAGTTGCGGTGAAGACCGCGACAAAGCCCGCCGCCAAAGCCGCACGGCCCGCGCGCCGCGCCAAGGCGTGAAGGTCCTCGCCGACCAGATCGACGACGCCCTTCCGCAGACGCAGTGCACGCGCTGCGGCTATGTGGACTGCCGCAACTACGCCGAGGCCATGGCCGATGGCGAGGCGGGCATCAACCAGTGCCCGCCTGGCGGGGCCGAGGGCATCGTCCGCCTGGCGGCCCTGACGGGCCAGGCGGTGATCCCGCTGTCGCCCGAGCACGGCCAGGAAACCCCGCGCAGCCTGGCCGTGATCGACGAGGCCTGGTGCATCGGCTGCACGCTGT
This sequence comes from uncultured Roseateles sp., assembly GCA_937871895.1. Classification (GTDB taxonomy): domain Bacteria; phylum Pseudomonadota; class Gammaproteobacteria; order Burkholderiales; family Burkholderiaceae_C; genus Pelomonas. Next base: position 2,441 of record CALMQC010000057.1, read on the forward strand.
GCATCAAGGCCTGCCCGGTAGACGCCATCGTGGGTGCACCCAAGCTGATGCATTGGGTCGTGAACGCGCAGTGCACCGGCTGCGAGCTCTGCGTACCCGCCTGCCCGGTGGACTGCATCCAAATGCGCCCCGAGACCACCACGACCGGCTGGGCCGCCTGGAGCCCCGCGCAGGCCCGGCAGGCGCAGGAGCGCTACCACTTCCGCGCCCATCGGCGCCATCGCGAGACCGAAGAGAACGAAGCCCGTCTGACCGCCAAGGCACGCGCCAAGCTGGCCGATCTGCCCGCCACTACCCGGGGCGCCGAAGGAGCCGAGCTGGAGCGCAAGCGCGCCGTCATCGAGGCGGCACTGGCGCGCGCGCGGGCCAAACGCGGCGCCTGATTCGCGCCTGAGAATGTGGGCATGACGCCCGCCCAGATCGAACGCTTCTTCGCCACGCTGCAGCGTGCCAACCCGGCGCCGCAAACTGAGCTGGAGTACGCCAGCGTTTTTGAGCTGCTGGTGGCGGTGCTGCTGTCAGCCCAGGCCACGGACGTCGGCGTCAACAAGGCCACGCGCCGGCTCTTCGTGGTCGCCAACACCCCGCAAAAGATCCTCGCGCTGGGGCAAGACGGCCTGGAGGCCTGCATCAAGACCATCGGGCTCTACCGCAGCAAGGCCCGCCATCTGATGGAAACCTGCCGCCTGCTGCTTGACCGCCACGACGGCCACGTGCCACGCTCACGCGAGGCGCTGGAGGCCCTGCCCGGCGTGGGGCGCAAGACGGCCAACGTCGTGCTCAACGTCGCCTTTGGCGAGCCCACCATGGCGGTGGACACGCACATCTTCCGGGTCAGCAACCGCACCGGCCTGGCGCCCGGTGCCACGCCCCTGGCCGTGGAGCAGGGCTTGTTGGCCCGCGTGCCCGAGGCCTATCGCGTCGATGCGCATCACTGGCTGATCCTGCATGGCCGCTATGTCTGCCAGGCGCGCAAGCCCCGTTGTGCACAGTGCCTGGTCGCCGCCGAATGCGACACCGGGGCGTCCTTAAAATCGCCCGCCTGATCCCTGGAGCCGCGCATGCCGAGCCTCACCGACCTGACCGAACGCGTGGAGCGCCTGCTGGTGCGCCACGAGGAACTGCTGCGCAAGGAAGCGCTCCTGCAGGAGCAAGTGGCCGCGCTCACTCAGGAGCGAGACAGCCTCAAGTCCCGCCTCAACGCCGCGCGCGCCCGTGTCGATGCGCTGCTGGACCGTCTGCCCGCCGAGACCAGCGGCCACAAGGAGAACGCAGCGTGAAGCAGATGGAAGTCACCATCCTCGGCCAGAGTTACCTGCTGGGCTGCCCCGAAGGCGGCGAGGCCGCGCTGCGGCAAGCAGTCGCGCAGGTGGACCGCGAGATGTGCACCATCCGCGACGCCGGCAAGGTCAAGGCGCGTGAGCGCATCGCCGTGCTGGCCGCGCTCAACCTGGCCTACCAACTGGCCGAAGTGCCACGCGCACCGGCGGTCAATGCGTCGGACATTGACGGCCTTGTCAAGCGTCTGGACGAGGTACTCGGTCACGACGGCCAACTGCTCTGAGCCTCGGCGGCAAACGTAGAATCCCTCTCGTCCATCGCATTCGCGTGGGTCCTATATTTCCTTGAACCGATGCTCTTTGGAGCCCGGGCTTGGAACATGCTGGATGGGCGTGATCGTCTCGCGTCAGATGAACC
>CALMQC010000058.1 GCA_937871895.1 uncultured Roseateles sp.
TCTGCAAGCTGCCGGCATCATCAGTTCGGATGTGGCAGCGAACATGAAGATTGGATACAGCAACATGTGGGCGGGGCCAAGGGGCGGGCCTAGTCCGTTGATGTATGGCGGGGTGTTTGGAGATTCTTCGTATTCCGCGTTTCAGTACGAAATGTCCATGCGCGATGCGGCAGAGTTTGAACTCCAGCGGGGAAATAGTGAAGGTGCGGGACAAACATTCGCGGGCGTTGTGCAAACTGGTGGAGGCATGCAAGCCGACGGCAGTATGCTTGCAACGGGTAAGAAGGTATTCAAGCCTGATACTGCCAGTGTCTATGCAGGTGCGGCGGCATTCGCATTTAGTCCTGCGGGCAGATTCGTTGTCGGAACGACTATTGTTTCCGCTGCGGCGGCATGTGCGCGAAGCCTCCCCTGTGCCGCAGGTGTTGTTCTACTGGGCGGTGCGGCAGCGCTAAGCAGTGATTCGGCTCGCAAGCAAGGTACACCCAAACCCGGGGCGGACACCAAAGGTACGCCAGATGGGCCTGATGACGACGAGAATAAGAGTCGCGCTCAGAAGCGACAAGAGAAGATCGACTCGATCCTGAGAGACAAGCGACTTCCAACGGAAGGCGAAGTGACGTTCGAGGCACCTAAAAAGTGGAACCCTTCGGAGCCGCTGCCTAGAGGAGATCAGAATGGGTACATGGATAAGTGGGGCCGGGAGTGGGTGAAAGGCCCCTCGCGTACGGCCGGTGAGTCTTTCGAGTGGGACGTGCAGTTGAACGATGGCACTGGAAGGCACATCAATGTCTCTTGGAAAGGAACGATTACGCATTGATATGAGCATCCTGAGACTTGAATTACGTGCGGTGATCGTTCCGTTGAGCGACAGGGACAAGGAGCGAGTCAGGATTTCTGCTGCGCGCGCAGTTGTGGCTGTTGGCACATTCTTTGATGCAAGCGTAAGGCCTTACGAAAAGCCGTCTGGCTCGTTCATGGTGCGAGCGGAAGCCGACTGCATTGGCGACGCCGATCAACTTGTCGGCAGGTTGGTTGCCGCTGTCGGCGGTGTTGGTTGGATCACATGCGGAAGTGTTGACGAGGCGGAAGCCGTATGGGCCTCACAGGAAGGCGCGGTACCTCCTCTGGCAGCCATTACGACGTGGGCTCATGTTCAGGCGATCCCGGTGAGCGCGCTGCCGGCGGCACGGCGCGAGAAATCTGCGCCAAGCCTTAACTCCTGAGTCGCGAAATCGGGGTCCGTTGGTGGCGAGGGCGGAGCGGGCGGCCGCTCGGACGTAGAACGAGAACCGGGCCAGGCTATCGACCCAGGCCAGAGCCCCGTACCACCACCACCCGTCGACTGCTTGACCCGGTGGCAGTTGCGGCTTGGACCTCGCTCCCGGCGCTGACCTGCCTCAGACCCCACACCGGCGCTCCGGCCCTCTGGTTCAGGCAAGCCACCCAAGCATCCACATCGACCTCTGCAGCCACCGTTGCCACCAGATTGACCTGGGACTGTTGCGCATCGAGCTGCAGCCGTTCCGTGGTGGCACCAACGGGGTGGCAGGCTTCCAACTCCTGCAGCCACGCACCCGCAGGCGCTACTCGGGTGAGGCCTTGCAGTGCATCCGAGGCTGAGCTTGATGGTGCCGATGCAGCCGCTGCGGCTTGAAGCTGGGTTCGCTGTGCAGCCAGCACCTCTTCCACCCGTTGCCGTTGGGCCGCCAGCCCCGCGCAGGCCAGCAGACCGAGCGCGACCAAGCCCAATTGCAGGCGCGTGGATGCCAGCGCCGAACGCCAGCCCGTTGGCGTGCGCCCAGCCAGCAACTCAAAGCTTGGCTCGGTGGGGGCGCCTGTGTCTCTGCCGGTGCGCTCAGTCTGTGGGCCGAGCCTCATGCCAGCACCTCCGTCCAGGCGGCAAAGCCAAAAGCCTGCGACTCAGCATCACTAGGCACTCGGGGCGACGCGTCCCAGCGCAACAGCGTCGCGAAGCTGGCCGTCACCTCGCCTGGCTGCCCCTGAGGTGCCACAGCCGCCTGCTGCCGCCGCCACAGTCGCTCCCACGCGGCTTGGCCGCCGGGCAATGCCGAGGACTCGGCGCGCAGCAATTGGCCTTGCGCGTCGCGCGCCAACGTGGTCAACGCTTCGCCATCAAAAGCCAGTCTTGCGCCAGCCACTTGGCCACCATCAGCAGACCGGGCCAGCGCCCAACTCCACCACGGCCGCATCGAGCCGAGGCGTGCCTGCCAAGCCGGCGGCGCCTCAGCTGGCACCAAGGCCGCGTGCGTCACGCTGCCGCGCCACAGCGCTTGGTCAGCCGGGCATTCATGCAGCGCAAAGCGGTAGCCGGGCGGCACCAAGCCATCGGCCTCGAGCGCCACGCGCGCGGCTGTCGCGGCCTCGGCCAGGGACTGCACGCCCTGCACCGCTGGCACGGTCATCAAGCGGCAGAGCTGGCCACCCAGCCAGAGCGTTGCGCGCCGGCCCCGGCGAGGGGCGAGCCAGGCGGCCAGTTGATCCAGCCCGGCGTCCACCGACTCAATGGCCACACGCTCCAGTTCGCCCGAGCCAGCGCCGCCCAGCACCCGGGCCACGCAGTGCTCTGACAGCCAGTAGCTGGCCGGCGCCCGTTCAGTGCCTGCCCACCACACGGTAGACCTCCTCGAGCGTGGTTTCGCCATGGGCCACGTGCTGCAGCGCGGCGTGCAGCAGCAGGGGCACTTGCGGGCCGTCGCGGCCCGGGGCAAAAGCGAGTTGTTTGAGTTGCGTGACATCGGCCTGCCGCACGACGAGGTCGCGGAAGGCGTCGGACAGCACGTGCACTTCGGCCACCACAAAACGCCCTCGGTAGCCCGAGCCATGGCACTCGGGGCAGCCGTGGGCGGCGGGCAGCGTGGCGGGTGCCGGCAGGGCTTGCTCGGCAAACCACTCGCGCTCGGCCGCTGCTACGGGGCGCGTGCCCCGGCAGGCCTTGCAGAGCTGGCGCAGCAGGCGCTGCACGACCACGCCGTTGAGTGCCGAGACAAAGCCAAACATGTCGATGCCAAAGTGCCGGAAGCGCCCGATCACGTCGAACAGCGAATTGGCGTGCACGGTGGTGAAGACCAAATGCCCCGTGAGGGCCGACTGCACGGCGATGCCGGCGGTCTCGGCGTCGCGGATCTCGCCCACCAGGATGCGGTCCGGGTCATGCCGCAGGATGGAGCGCAGGCCCACGGCAAAGGTCAGGCCCTTGCGCTCGTTGACGGGGATCTGCAGCACGCCGGGCAGTTCGTACTCCACCGGGTCTTCGATGGTGATGATCTTCTCGATGCCAGTGTTG
>CALMQC010000059.1 GCA_937871895.1 uncultured Roseateles sp.
TAGCAGGCGGCGGCCACAGACATGGCGCCGTCGCCGTGTTGGTCGTCGTGCTCGGGTGTCCAGCCCTCGGCGCTGACTTGTCGGGCGCGTTCGGCCAGCACGTCCTGCGCGGCCTTCGTGAGTGTGTTCATGGTTGGTCCTTTCCATCCGTTGCCACGCCATCATTGGCGGCCACGCCCAGCGCCGCAGCCAGCCTCATTTCTCGGATGCGCGTCATCAGGCCGAAGCGGTCGGCCCGGATAGCGACAACCATTTCCGGGTCGTCAGGCGCCGGCTCATCCTCGCTGCCTGGATCGTCTTCGCGGAACGCCGACGTAATCGGCGCGGTCAAGATGGCCTCGTAGACCTTGGCATAGACCGCCAGTTCAAGTTGCTGCTCTGGTGTCATCGCTGTTGTCCTCCATCCGTTGCCACGCCACGGGGGTTCGCAGCGCAATGGTTGTTCGTGGTGCCACAGGCCGGGCAGTCGGTGGTCGTCGTCGTGGCCTCCCATTCCTTCGAGCAGGAGTAGCAGCGGAAGCTGTAGTCCACTAGCACGCCACGAGTGCGCGCCCGCTTGGCGGCCTTCTTCTCGGCCTTGGTCGGCTTGCCACGCTTCTGTGCCGGTGCCGGCGACGGCGCAGGGGCCTGGCGGATCCGGTTGTCGCTGGGAAAAGCGGATGACGCCAGGCCCATCGTTGCAGCGATCAGCAGGCTCTTACGCATCGCTACCTCCATCCGTTGCCACGCCAGGGGCGCGGTTACCGTTCGTCGGAAATTCTTTGTGGCACATAAAAAGCCTTTCGCACGTCATTTCTTGTGCTACATTTAAGTCATGCAACACGTCAACTTCATCGCCAACCCATTCGGCCAAGAGGCTCTCAACGCTCGCGCCGCCGCGCTCGGCCTCAAGGCTGGCGTTGTGCAGATCGGCAGCGGTCGCAACACTCTGCCGGCGCTGGGCGGCAACACCTTCGAGGTCAAGGATGTGCTCAAGGCCAACGGTGCACGCTGGAACGGCGCGGCCAAGGTCTGGACGTTCGAGACGCCGGCCGCTCTGGATGCCGCCCTGTCCGCACTGGAGACGCAGCAATGAGCATGACGCGAAACGACTCCCTGACGCAGCTCGCGCGCGGCCTGCAAAAGTTCGATGGCTGGACAGCCAACCAAGTGCTGCAGGCCGATTGGCCCGGCCTGAAAGGGCTGCATCTGGCTGACCTGTCTTTCTTCCGCTCGCGCGGCGATCTGCCGGTGCAGGTGGTGGCGCAATCGTGCCTCGGCCGTGGCCGGGCTGCACCACAAGGCGACCCGCCGCTTCCGGCGCGCCGTGGCCGGCCTTCTGGCACCACGTTGCCGCCTGAGCTGCGGAAGGACGCAATGATCCGCGAGCGAGTGACGCAGGCCCAGCAGGCGGCCTATGCGGCCCTTGGCGGCGCCGAGTGGCTGCGCGCGGAGCTTGACCGCGCAGCGCGGCGGATGAAGCTGTCCTAGCCACGGTCATCCTCCTGGCTCGGTTGATCCGTTGCCACGCCACGGGCGGCGGCCATCGGCCTGACGTACACAGGCTCGCGCAGGCCCAGGTGAATGTCTAAGCTCTGCTGCATCAGATCGGCCTGTCGCGTCACACCGTCCTGCCGGAGCTTCTGGATCAGCAGTTCGGTGTAGGCGACGACCATCTTATGATTGCCTTCCATGCCGCCCTGAACAATCTTCATGACGAGCGATGCATGGGGCCAGTGCGGTTCAGCGGGCATCGTTCCCTCCACCCGTTTCCACGCCAGCGGGGTCCAGCAGGTCGGCGGCCTCAAGCGCGGCGCTCTCCAGCCGTGAAAACCAGCGCACCTCAGCCACTTCGTAGCCGGCGAACTGGCTACCGGGGTGCTGCGCCTTGTGCTCGGCGAGCCACTCCCGTGCTTCGCGTTCCGGGTTGAGGCTGTCGCGGTGGTTAAAGCTGATGCAGTAGCTTTTCTCGACCGGATGTTGCACGCGCCACTCCACCGTGCCGGTAGCGTACTCGCGGATCGCGGCTGCGATGGTCTTTGCGTCAGCCACGGCCATCCCCTTTCACGCCATCAACGGCTTCCATTTCGGCCCTCCTGCCCTTCGCGGGTGCGGTAGATCGCGTCGAGTTGCTCGCCGATTTCGCCCAGCCCTCGCGCAAGGTCGCCGGGCCACAGGCTGCCCGCCTTGTAATCGTCGGCGAGTTGCCGCGCCTTGGCGGCAATCAGCTCCAGCCGGTTCGCGGTGATCGGCTCAGCCATTCTTCGTTCCCTCCACGCCAGGGGTGGGCTCGTGGCCCTCGGCGCATCGCCACAGTTCGCCGAGCCTCCCGCCCGCCTTGACCACGCACGCACGGCCAGGCCCACGGCCTGCGCCGTCGCAGGTGCAGAGCTTGCGGGTGTCGGTGTTGCTGCCAGCTTTGCCGGGGCGAATTGCGCTTCCGGCGTTGGGTGTCTGGCTCCCATCGGCCTCCGGTCCACGCCGGGGTCCATCAATTGCTGTCACGCCAGGGGTGCGATCCCTGGCCCGTTGCAGGGCAGCAGCGCGGCGGGGGTCCGCCTCGACTTTGGCGAGGTAGGCCGATGCCGACACGCCCCCACCTTCCTGCGCCACCTGGGCAGAGGGAGGGGTTGCAACAAGGTGCGCTTCCATGAGCCGCGCAACCTGTTCGACAGCATCGTTCCAGCCGCGCACAAAGTCGGCGCCTTCAACAGCGGCGGCCTGTTCGCTGAGTTTCACTTCGCGGGTCGCGTCGGCCATGCGCTTGCCGCGCCCAGCCTCCAGCGCCTGCGCCGCTTCTTCAAGCTCGCGGGCGATGTTCCACGCAACGAGGTCAAGAATCTCGTAGCTGCTCTCAGTGCATGGGGGCAGCCAACGCAGCACCTGCGCCGATGCTCTGAGACGTTCGGGGAGGGTGGTCATGCTGCAATCCGGGCCTGCACGCCACCCAGGTGCTGCAGCATGGCCGCCAGCATGCGCGGCAGATCGGCCGCGCTGTACATCTTCGCGGCGCCCTGCGTGGTGGTCGGCTGGAACCCCAGCGCGGCCAGGCCGGCGGCATCGATCGACAGCGGGGCGATGC
>CALMQC010000060.1 GCA_937871895.1 uncultured Roseateles sp.
CAAGGTGCTAGATTTGTCCATGGCCCGTCTGCTCGCCTTTCGGCAACGCCCCGGCAGCCCGTCCGCTGGGTCCATTGGTGTAGCTCTGCCGGCCCCTGGCCCGCAACCTACGTTCGCGCGTGAGACGGTCCCCCTGGATTCACGAAGCCGTCTTGTTTAGGCCGCACAAACCCCTCCCCGTTGGTCTACTTGACAACTACGAGCTGCGTTGGTATCGTTGCCAACAATGAAGGCTACCGAACTTCTCCGGCGACGAATCCCGTACTCCGAGGAAGCTTTCGCCGAGCTGGTGCTGTGGCAGTTGCCCCAACCCCTGCCTGGCTCGTCTCACAGCTTCAAGTACCGGCTTGCCTATGTGGTTCAAGGCGTCTGTGTTGTACGCTATGACAACGAGTCCGGAAAGGGTGACCATCGTCACTACAAGGGCAAGGAAAGCAAGTTCGCCTTTGAGTCGCCCGAGAAGTTGATCCAAGCGTTCCAACGCGACATCGCGAGGTACCAGCGTGAAGACAGTGACCCTTGAAGTACGTGATCCCGGGGACTCGATGGTCGAGTTTGTCCAAGCCTGGAAGTCGGGCAAGGCCGCAAAGGGCGATCGGATCTCCTTCGCAACGCCGGAACTGCTCTGGAAGGTGCTCACTGCAAAGCGTTGGGAACTCCTGAAGGCCATGTGCGGGTCCGGCCCCTTGACTGTGCGTGAGGCCGCACGCCGGGTCGAACGAGATATCAAGGCAGTACATAGCGACCTCACTGCCCTTCTCAACGCGGGTGTACTTGTCCGCACGGAGACTGGCCAGGTCGAGTTCCCATACGAGGCAGTCAAGGTCGAGTTCTTGCTTCAAGCAGCATAGAACAACGCGGTGTGGTCTAACCGTCGTTGCACCCGACAGCCGCCAGCCGGCTTCGCCGTCTGTCGTCTGCGGGTGAACTCAAACGTTGATTTGGCTTCTCCTTGTCAAGAGGCGTGAGCACGTGCTGCAGTACCAGGCGCAGGAACTGCGCGCCGCCGACGCTGCGCTGGTGCAGCGCGGCGGTCCTGGAGTCGCGCCAGCGGTAGGTCACGCCCGCGTCGTCGCAGCGCACGATGTCGGCCTCCTGGATCACGCCGCGGTACAGGTAGCGGCCCAGGTAGACCATGGCCGCGCCGCCGTGATCGAGGTGCTTGCAGTGCACCACCCAGGCCTCGGGCAGCACCACAGGCGGCTGCAGACCCTGGGCCTTGAGCGCATCGAGCAGCTTGCCCCTGAACACCTTGACCAGCGCCTTGTGGTTGAACAGGTAGCCGTGCTCGGGGGGCAGCCGGCGCAGCGGCCCGCGCTTGACGTCCAGCGCCGCGGCGGACAGCATCACCATGTGCACGCGGGGATGCAGCTCCAGCGATCGGCTGTGGGTGTGCAGCACCGCCACCGCGCCGGGGACCCCGCGCAGGGTTCGGTTGGCGGCCGGTCCGTCTTGACCCGATCACCTGCCGGGCGCGCGATCGACGACGGCGCCACCACCTCGCAGTGCAGACCCTGCGCATTCAAGTGTCGCCAGGCCACAAACCCGCAAGGCCCTGCCTCGTACACGATGTGCAGCTGGTGGCCACGGCTGAGCAGACGCCGCAGCGCCTTGTCCAACGATCCCAGGTCGCCCTTGATGCTGCCCACGTGGCGGACTTCCCCGTCACGCGGCGCGTCCGCCGTGGCGATGTCGATGCTGTCCTTGTGTACGTCCAAACCGACAATCAAGGTGCTAGATTTGTCCATGGCCCGTCTGCTCGCCTTTCGGCAACGCCCCGGCAGCCCGTCCGCTGGGTCCATTGGTGTAGCTCTGCCGGCCCCTGGCCCGCAACCTACGTTCGCGCGTGAGACGGTCCCCCTGGATTCACGAAGCCGTCTTGTCTAGGCCGCATGCCCACACGCCAACAAGCGTCCCCAGCAGCTCCGGCACGAGTCATCGTGCTGAATGGCGCTTCGAGTTCGGGCAAGACTGCCTTGGCCAAGGCAATGCAAGCACGCTGGGGCTCGCCGCTCCACCATGTCCAACTCGATGCGTTCCGTGACATGGAGCCACCGGGCTATTGGGACGACTGGGAGAGGTTGGATGAGAGCTTGGTCGACTCGATGGTGTGTGCGTTGTGTAGCGCCATGTACGCCGCCGTTCGCGAGTACGCCACGCATGGCCAAGAGGTCGTCCTGGACACCGTGCTGAACAATCGTCATGCCCGGCGCCTTCTGGTTGAAAGGCTCGCTGATCTACCTGTCCACTTGGTCGGGGTTCACTGCGATCCGAGCGAACTGACGAGACGCGAGGCCATGCGAGAAAGCAGAGAGATCGGCCTGGCTGCAACGCAAGTCGAGTGGATTCACAAGCCGATGCACTACGACTTCCAAGTCGAGACAACGGAGAAGAAACCAGAGGAAGTAGCTGCCGAGCTCTCAAGCTGGTTCATGGCCAGGCCAGCACCCACAGCCTTCGCCCGGTTCGCCGCGCAGCTGAATGCGGCCAACCCCTCCATCGAGCGGACATGCTCCGGCGGGCTTCGC
>CALMQC010000061.1 GCA_937871895.1 uncultured Roseateles sp.
TACCGCTCGGGGCTCGATGCGACCGAGAGCCTGCTGGCGCTCGACCCCCGACCCACCGCCATCTTTGCGGCCAATGACGACATGGCCGCTGCGGCCGTGGCCGTGGCGCACCGCCAGGGCCTGGATGTGCCGGGCGACCTGACCGTCGTCGGCTTCGACGACACCGCCATCGCCACCACCATCTGGCCCGAACTCAGCACCATCCATCAGCCCGTGGCCGAGATGGCGCGCGCCGCCGTCGAGGCCCTGGTGCGCCAGGTCCGCGCGCGCCGCAATGGCCAGCCTGAAACCTATGCCCATTCGCAGGTCGGCTTTGAGCTGATCCGCCGCCAGTCCGACGCGCCGCCGCGTGTCCGTCCACCCTTGAGAGTCAACCCCTGATGTCCTCGCCCCTTCGCCACACCCCTGCCCTGCTGTCCGCCATTTCGCTGGGCCTGCTGCTCGCCCAGGCCGCAGCGGCCAAAGACCTCGCCCTGCTGCCGCCCTATGGCGAGCACATGGTGCTGCAGCGCGACCGCCCCGCCGTGCTGCAAGGCGAGGCCGACGCTGCCCAGACCGTCACCGTCCAATGGGGCGGCAAGCGCGTCACGGTCAAGGCCGACGCCTCCGGCCGCTGGTCGGCCACGCTGCCCGCGCGCGGCGCAGGCGGGCCGCATGCGCTGGAGGTGCAGGCGGGCAAGTCCAAGCTCAAGTTGTCGGACGTCTGGGTAGGCGACGTGTGGCTGTGCGCCGGCCAGTCCAACATGGAATGGCCGCTCAAGTTCACCGACGGCGCCGATGAAGAAATCCGCAGCGCCGATGCGCCGTCGATCCGCCACATGCGCGTGCCGCTGACGGCCAATGTCGCGCCCCAGTCCACCCTGCCCGCCGCGCCCTGGGTCGTCGGCCGCGCCGGGCAGACGGGCAATTTCTCCGCCATCGGCTGGTACTTTGCGCGCACGCTGCAAGCCCACCAGGCCAGCCACAAGCAACCGGTAGTGCCCATCGGCCTGCTCGACGTCTCCTGGGGCGGCAGCCACATCGAGACCTGGTTCAGCCGCGCCACCGCGCTGGCCAGGGAGGACCTGGCCGGCGTGGTGCGCGCCCTGCCCGCCAGCAACGCGAACTACGCCAGCGACAAGAACGCCGTGGTCGAAAAGCGCGTCAGTGCCTGGCAGCCGAACCTGGACTTCAAAGCCAGCGACGACCCCAAGATGGCCGAGCCCGGCTACGACCACAGCCGCTGGCCCACGCTCAAGGCGCCCGAGGTCTGGGAGAGCCAGGGCCTCGCGGACCTGGACGGCATCGTCTGGTACCGCCGCGAGATCACGCTCACCGCCGCGCAGGCCCAAGGCGCCGCCACGCTCAGCCTCGGCAACATCGACGACTGTGACGACAGCTACGTCAATGGCCAGCGCGTCGGCGGCTTCTGCCAGCACGACCGCGCTCGTCGGCACCCGGTGCCGGCCGGCCTCCTGAAGGAAGGCCGCAATGTCATCGCAGTCCGCGTCACGGACTATGGCGGTGGCGGCGGCTTCTATGGCGACCCGGCCCTGATGCGACTTGAAACCACGGCCGGCCATGTGGCGCTGTCCGGCACCTGGGCCGCGCGCGTGGTGCAGGCCAAGCTCGCCACCCAGCCCTCGGCCAATGACGCACCCACCCTCGCCTTCAACGCCATGGTCGAGCCGCTGCGCGGCCTGCCTGTGGCCGGCGTGATCTGGTACCAGGGCGAGAGCAATGTCGGCCGTGCCGAGCGCTATCGCGAGGACTTCCCGACGCTGATCCGCGAATGGCGTGCGCACTTTGCGCAGCCCGAGATGCCCTTCCTGTGGGTGCAGCTCGCGGCCTTCCTGCCGATGGCCGACAACAACGTCAACGACGCCCCTTGGGCCGAACTGCGTGATGCCCAGACCGCCACGCTCAGCCTGCCCAACACCGGCATGGCCATCACCACCGACCTCGGCAACGCCAACGACATCCACCCGCGCAACAAGCGCGCCGTGGGTGAGCGCCTGGCCCGCTGGCTCATCGATCCGGCCAACGCCACCGGCCCCCGCTTCGTCAAGGCCACGCCCAAGGGCAAGGAGCTGGTGCTCGACTTCGACCGCCGCGACCTGCAGGTGCATGGCGCCAGCCTCAACGGCTTTGCCCTGGCCCAGGGCGACGGCCCCTTCAAGCCCGCCCAGGCGCGCCTGGAGAACGGCCGCGTGATCGTCTGGCACCCCGACTTGACCGCGCCCGACGCCGTGCGCTTCGGCTGGGTCAACAACCCGTCCGAGAGCAACCTGTACGACGGCAGCGGCCTGCCGGCCCGGCCCTTCCGCACCGATGCCCGGCCGCTGGTGACCAAAGGCAATCGCTACCAGTAAGCTGGGGCTCATTCCAAAGCAATACGGGGCGCCAATGGCGCCCCGTATTGCATTTCAATGTCCCTACTCCAGCGAATAGAGCACGTGCACGCTCTGCTCCTGACCGATCTTGCTTGGAACACTGTAGCCGCCACGCGCAGGAGGAGCGGACACCGAAAACTCTGGCGGCCGACTGCGCGGATCGCTGCCCGAGCCAATGCCGAGTCGACCGCCGATCTCCGACATGGGTACTTGCGAGATTGCCAATACCGCCCCGACCTTTCGGCCGAGAGAGCGGGCCAGCAGTTCTGCTCTTTTCTGGGACTCGTCAATGGCGGACTTGAGGGCGGCGTCTCGCAGCGCTGACTCACACGAACATTCGAACCAAATCGAAAACTCTCGAATGAATGACTTTGCGAGCAACGCCTCTGCAAGCGCCACCGCCTTGGCCGGGTCCCGCATCACGATCTGAAACTTGGTTTCCAGCACGGGTGCGCCTCGCTTGTTCCCGTCCCACGGAAG
>CALMQC010000062.1 GCA_937871895.1 uncultured Roseateles sp.
GGTTGCCGTCCTCGGGGGCATCGGCCTCGTCCGCATGCGCTCGCGCCGGCCCTCGTTCTCGGCCGAGACCGGCTTCCACGAAAGCCGTCTGCAGCCCGATTCGTTCTTTGGTGGCACGGGCGGCCAACGCGTCGACACGCGCGATGCCCAGCACAGCGGCCAGTCGTCGATGAGCTATTCGCTCAGCCAGCTCGATGCCATTGGTGATGTGGACTCCGTGGCCGAAGCCGACGTCTACCTGGCCTATGGCCGCGACCTGCAGGCTGAAGAAATCCTCAAAGAAGCCCTGCGCGCCAATCCCTCGCGCCTGGCCATCCGCCTCAAGCTGCTTGAGGTCTACGCCAAGCGGCGCGACACCAAGGGCTTTGAGCAACTGGCCATCCAGCTCTACGCCGAAACCAAGGGCACGGGCGAGGACTGGGCCAAGGCCCAGGAAATGGGTCGTGGCCTCGACCCGGAGAACCCGCTCTACCAGCCTGGCGGTGCACCGCTGCCGCTCGACGACGGCTCCAACATCCGCCCCGAACCGATGAACGCGACCACGCTGCCTCAGACAGCACTGCCGCCCGTGCCCAAGAGCAGCTTCGCCGCGACCGACGCGCTGTCCCGCTCGGGTCCGGACACGGGCCCCGTCAGCGGCTTCGATCTTGGTCTCGACCTCGATCTCAGCGCGCCGGAGCCGGTCTCCACAAGCGCCATGGCCTCCACCCAGGCGATGCCGGCTTCCGTCGAGCAGGCCCCGATGCCGATGGACCTGGACGTCTCACGCCCTGGCGGCCGCAGCGTGCCGCCGGCACCGGATCTGGAGTTCGAGCCCAAGGCCAAGAGCATGGACATCGAGTTCGATCTGGGGACCGACACCCGGCCGGGCCAGGTTGACGAGCCGACGCCGGACCACTTGGCCAACGCCATCGACGCCTTGGGCGATGACGACGGTGATCCGCTGGTTCGCCAGTTGGAACTGGCTGAAGAGTTCCGCCAGATCGGAGATACCGAAGGTGCGCGCGAAGTGCTGCAGGAGCTGGTGCAGCAGGCCACGGGGTCCATCAAGACGCGTGCCATGGCCATGCTCGAAGAGCTGCGCTGATCGCGTTCCAGCATCTCAGGCGCTCGGCCCCGGTCGAGCGCCTTTTTCTTTGTCCTCATGCCTCGCATTGCACTCGGCGTTTGCTACCGCGGATCCGCCTACCAGGGCTGGCAGAGCCAGCCCGGTGGCCGGACGGTGCAGGACGTGCTTGAGAAGGCACTGCGCCAGTTTGCCGACCAGCCCGTGCGCACGCTGTGCGCCGGGCGCACCGACACGGGCGTCCATGCGCTCAACCAGGTCGTGCACTTCGACATCGAGATCGAGCGCGAGCTGTTCTCTTGGGTGCGTGGCGTCAACCGCTATCTGCCGCCGGACGTCGCCGTACAGTGGAGCCGCGTGGTCTCGCCCGATTTCCATGCCCGCAACAGCGCACGGGCGCGGCGCTATGCCTATTTGCTGCTGGCCTCACCCGTGCGCCCGGCCATCGAGTCAGCCCAGGCGGGCTGGGTCTTCCGGCCGCTGGGCGAAGCCGCGATGCGGGAGGCCGCCGGTCTGTTGATCGGTGAGCATGACTTCAGCGCCTTCCGTGCCGCCGAGTGCCAGGCGGCGAGCCCGGTCAAGCAACTGCGCGAGATCGCCATCCGGCGTCATGGCGCTTACTGGCGTTTCGAGTTCGAGGCCAACGCCTTTTTGCACCACATGGTGCGCAATCTGATGGGCTGCCTGCTGGCCGTTGGCACGGGCAGCCGGCCGGCCGCCTGGGTGGCCGAGGTGCTGGCCGCCCGCAAGCGCGAGGCTGCCGCGCCCACCTTTGCGCCGGACGGGCTCTACTTTCTTGGGCCTCGCTACGATCAAGACCTGCAAATTCCCGAGCGCACCGCCGCTTTCGACTGGCTACCTGGATGACCCACCGCACGCGCATCAAAGTTTGTGGCCTGCGCCGCGAGGCCGACGTGGCCGCCGCCGTCGAGGCCGGCGCTGACGCCATCGGCTTTGTGTTCTATGCCAAAAGTCCCCGTGCCGTCACGCCGGCCGATGCGGCCCGCCTGGCCCGGGCGCTGCCGCCCTTTGTGATGCCCGTAGGCCTGTTCGTCAATGCCAGTGACGCCGAACTGGGCGCGGCGCTGGACGCGGTGCCGAACATGCTGCTGCAGTTCCACGGTGATGAAACGGCGCTGCAGTGCGAGCGCGTGCAGCGCCCGTACATCCGGGCGGCCCGCATGGCGCCGGGCTTTGACTTGCTAAACTTCGCAGCCTCTTTCCCCAGTGCCCAAGCCATCCTGCTCGACGCCCATGTCGAAGGCTATGGCGGCGGCGGCAAGGTCTTCGATTGGTCACTTCTGCCTCCAAGCGCTCCCTTTCCGGTCGTTTTGTCTGGTGGGTTGAGTGCGGCCAACGTCGCCGATGGCATTGCACGCGTCCGGCCTTGGGCCGTTGATGTGAGCTCCGGGGTCGAGTCCAGCAAGGGCGTCAAAGATCCCGGTCTGATCCACGAGTTCTGCGCCGCCGTTCGGCGTGCCGATCACGAACTCGACAGCACGAGATCCTGACCATGTTTGAGTATCAGCAGCCAGATGCCACCGGGCACTTCCGGGCCCCCAGCGGCCCGGTCTACGGGGGCAGCTTTGTCTCCGAAACGCTTGTCCACGCGCTTGACCAGCTCAAGGACGCCTACGCCCACTACCGCAACGACCCCGACTTCGTCGCCGAGTTCAAGAAGGAGCTGGCGCACTTTGTCGGTCGCCCCAGCCCGATCTACCACGCCGAGCGACTGAGCCGCGAACTCGGCGGCGCGCAGATCTACCTCAAGCGCGAGGACCTCAACCACACGGGTGCCCACAAGATCAACAACGTGATTGGCCAGGCCTTGCTCGCCAAGCGCATGGGCAAGCCGCGGGTGATCGCCGAGACCGGCGCTGGCCAGCACGGCGTGGCCACGGCCACCATCTGCGCCCGCTACGGGCTGGAGTGCGTGGTCTACATGGGCTCGGAGGACGTCAAGCGCCAGTCGCCCAATGTTTACCGCATGGGCCTGCTGGGCGCGCGCGTCGTGCCTGTCGAGTCCGGCAGCAAGACCCTGAAGGATGCCCTCAACGAGGCCATGCGCGACTGGGTCACCCACGTCGACAACACCTTCTACATCATCGGCACGGTGGCCGGCCCGCACCCCTACCCGATGATGGTGCGCGACTTCCAGCGCATCATTGGCGACGAATGCCTGGTTCAGATGCCCGAGATGGTGGGCCGCCAGCCAGACGCCGTGATTGCCTGTGTCGGCGGGGGCTCCAATGCCATCGGCATCTTCTACCCCTACATCCCGCACGAGCAGGTGCGCCTGATCGGCGTCGAGGCAGCGGGGCAGGGCGTTGACTCCGGTAAGCACGCCGCCACGCTGTCTGCGGGCAGTCCCGGTGTGCTGCATGGCAACCGCACCTATCTGCTGCAAGACGCCGATGGCCAGATCATCGAGACCCACTCGATCTCCGCTGGGCTTGACTACCCCGGCGTCGGCCCCGAGCACGCCCACCTCAAGGACATCGGCCGGGCCGAGTACGTGGGCGCGACGGACGACGAAGCGCTCGCCGCCTTCCACCGCCTGTGCCGCACCGAGGGCATCATTCCCGCGCTCGAATCGAGCCACGCGGTCGCGCATGCGATCAAGCTTGCGCCCACCCTGCCCAAGGAGCAGATCCTGCTGGTCAACCTCTCGGGACGGGGCGACAAGGACATCGGCACCGTGGCCGACCTCGGCAAGGCCGAGTTCTACTGCCGGCCTTCGTGCCGGGGCCAGACCGTGAAGGGAGGGCTGTGATGTCCCGCATCGAAGCCACCTTCAAGCAGTTGAATGGCCGCAAGGCCTTGATTCCCTTCGTCACCGCTGGGGACCCCCACCCAAGCGCCACGGTCGATCTGCTCGTGGCGATGGCCGAGGCCGGGGCCGATGTCATCGAGCTGGGCGTGCCCTTCTCGGACCCCATGGCCGACGGCCCCGTGATCCAGCGCGCCGGTGAGCGCGCGCTCAAGCACGGCATCGGTCTGCGCCAGGTGCTCGACTATGTGCGCGCCTTCCGCGCTCGCAATGCGGCGACCCCCATCGTCCTGATGGGCTACGCCAACCCCGTCGAGCGCTACGGGCAGGACGCCTTCGTGCGCGATGCGGCTGCAGCCGGGGTGGACGGTGTGCTCATCGTCGACTACCCGCCCGAGGAGTGCGAGGGCTTTGCCCAGGCGCTGCGTGGCGTGGGCATGGACGCGATCTTTCTGCTGGCGCCGACCTCGACCGAGGCGCGCATGGCCCAGGTGGGGCGCCTGGCCAGCGGCTACGTCTACTACGTGTCGCTGCGCGGCGTGACCGGTGCCGGCCACCTGGACACCGGAGCGGTGGCCGACATGGTGCCGCGCATCCGCCGGCACGTGAGCGTGCCGGTGGGCGTGGGCTTTGGCATCCGAGATGCCGCCACCGCCAAGGCCGTGGGCGCGGTGTCCGACGCGGTGGTGATTGGCTCCAAGTTGGTAGAACTCCTAGAGCGCCAGCCCGCCGATAATGTGGCCCGCACCGGCGCGGCCTTCATCGCCGAAATCCGCGCCGCGCTCGACACTCTCTGAGGAACGACACATGAGTTGGCTCGACAAACTCCTGCCCCCGAAGATCCAGCAAGGCGATCCGGCGGACCGCCGCAGCGTGCCCGAAGGCCTGTGGATCAAGTGCCCGAGCTGCGAGACGGTGCTCTACAAGACCGACCTGGAGCAGAACGTCAACGTCTGCCCCAAGTGCTCGCACCACCACCGCATCGGCGCCCGGGCCCGGCTCGACGCCTTCCTCGACGGGGAAGGGCGCTACGAGATCGGCCAGGAAGTGCTGCCCGTGGACGCCCTCAAGTTCAAGGACAGCAAGAAGTACCCGGACCGCCTCAAGGAAGCGCTGGAGTCCACCGGCGAGACCGACGCGCTGATCGTGATGGGCGGCGCTGTGATGAGCGTGCCAGTGGTCGTGGCCTGCTTCGAGTTCGACTTCATGGGGGGCTCCATGGGCTCCGTGGTGGGCGAGCGCTTTGTGCGTGGCGTCGAGACGGCCATTGAGCAAAAGACGCCCTTCATCTGCTTCACCGCCACCGGCGGCGCGCGGATGCAGGAAGGCCTGCTCAGCCTGATGCAGATGGCCAAGACCAATGCCTCGCTCACGCGCTTGGCCAAAGCCAAATTGCCCTATGTCAGCGTGCTGACCGACCCGACCATGGGCGGCGTGTCGGCCAGCTTTGCCTTCGTGGGTGACATCGTCATTGCCGAGCCCAAGGCCCTGATCGGCTTTGCCGGCCCGCGCGTGATCGAGAACACCGTGCGCGAAAAGCTGCCGCCGGGCTTCCAGCGTGCTGAGTTCCTGATGGAGAAGGGCGCCGTGGACATGATCGTGGACCGTCGTCAACTGCGCGAGACCATCGCCCGCAGCCTTGCGATCTTGCAGCGCCAAAGCGCCGACGCCGTCGCTTGATCCTCGTTCCTACTTTCTCGGCCAGACCCCATCAAGGTCTGGCCGTTTTGTTTTCATGAACAGCCTCGACGATTGGCTGGCGCACTGCGAGCGCCTGCACCCCAAGACCATCGACATGACGCTGGACCGCGTGCGCGTGGTCAAAGAGCGTCTCGGGATCACGTTCGACGCGCCGGTGGTGACGGTGGCGGGCACCAATGGCAAAGGCTCGACCTGCGCCATGCTGGAGTCCATCGCACTGCACGCGGGCTACCGCGTCGGGCTCTACATCAAGCCGCACCTGGTGCACTTCCAGGAGCGCTGCCGCGTGGCCGGGGAGCCAGTGTCGGCCGCCAGCCTGCTGCCGCATTTCGAGGCTGTCGAGGCCGCGCGCCAAGGCGTCACGCTGACCTACTTCGAGTTCACCACCCTGGCCATCTTGCGACGCCTGCAGCATGAGCCGCTGGACCTGGTGATCCTGGAGGTGGGTTTGGGGGGGCGTTTGGATGCGGTGAATGTCATCGACGCCGATTGCGCCGTCATCACCAGCATTGACCTCGACCACACCGAGTTCCTGGGGCCGGACCGCGAATCGGTCGGGCGCGAGAAGGCGGGCATCCTGCGCGCTGGCCGACCGGCGGTGTGCAGCGACCCCATGCCCCCAGCCTCCATCGCCGCGCGTGCGGCCGCGCTGGGCGCCGACCTGCGCCAACTGGGCCGCGACTTCCACTTCAATGGTGATCGCCAGCAATGGCAGTGGGCGGGCCGCGAGCGCCGCTTCTCTGGCCTGGCCTACCCAGCGCTGCGGGGGGTCAACCAGTTGCTGAAC
>CALMQC010000063.1 GCA_937871895.1 uncultured Roseateles sp.
CGCATCGGCGTGGGCCGCATCAGCCAGGGCACCATCAAGCCGGGCATGCAGGTCACCGTCATGGAAGGCCCCGACGGCAAGGCCGTCAATGGCCGCATCAACCAGGTGCTGACCTTCCACGGCCTGGACCGCGTGCAGGTCACCGAAGCCGGGCCCGGCAACATCGTGCTGATCAACGGCATCGAGGAGATCGGCATCGGCGTCACCGTCACCGACCCGGCCAACCCGCAGCCGCTGCCCATGCTCAAGGTGGACGAGCCGACCCTGACCATGAACTTCTGCGTCAACACCAGCCCGCTGGCCGGCCGCGAAGGCAAGTACGTCACCAGCCGCCAGATCTGGGACCGTCTGCAAAAGGAGCTGCAGCACAACGTGGCCCTGCGCGTGTCCGAGACCGGCGAAGACGGCGTCTTCGAGGTCTGCGGCCGGGGCGAACTGCACCTGACCATCCTCTTGGAGAACATGCGCCGCGAGGGTTATGAGCTGGCCGTCTCCAAGCCGCGCGTGATGTTCAAGGACATCGACGGCGTCAAGAGCGAGCCCATGGAGCTGGTGACTGCCGACGTTGAAGAAATCCACCAAGGCGGCGTCATGCAGGCCCTGGGTCTGCGCAAGGGCGACCTGATCAACATGGAACCCGATGGCCACGGCCGCGTGCGCCTGGAGTACCGCATCCCGGCGCGTGGCCTGATCGGCTTCGCCAATGAGTTCATGAACCTGACCCGTGGCTCGGGCCTGATCTCGTCGATCTTTGACGGCTACGAAGCCCACAAGGGCGAGATCGGTGGCCGCAAGAACGGCGTGCTGATCTCCATGGACGCAGGCGAAATCTTCACCTACGCCCTCGGCAAGCTCGATGACCGTGGCCGCATGTTCGTCAAGCCCAACGACCCCGTCTACGAAGGCATGATCGTCGGCATCCACAGCCGCGACAACGACCTCGTCGTCAACGCCACGCGCACCAAGCAGCTGACCAACTTCCGCGTCTCCGGCAAGGAAGACGCGATCAAGATCACGCCGCCCATCGACCTGACGCTGGAATACGGCGTGGACTTCATCGACGACGACGAACTCGTCGAGATCACGCCCAAGAGCGTGCGCCTGCGCAAGCGCCACCTGAGCGAGAACGAGCGCAAGCGCGCTGCGCGCGAGAGCTCGGGCAGCTAAGTCCGCGACACCGCATGAGCCATCGCGCTGCGGTCGGGCTGATGCTGCTCGTCACGCTGCTCTGGAGCAGCGCGGGCGTCGTCAGCCGGCAACTTCAGCAGGCGCAGGGCTTTGAGGTCACTTTTTGGCGCAGTGCTTTCACGGCGCTCGCCCTGGTGCCGCTACTGCTGTGGCTGCGCGGGCGGGCGCTGTTCACAGCGCTGCGCTCGGGCGGCTGGCCGCTCTGGGCCTCGGGCGTGTTCTGGGCGCTGCAGTTCAGCGCCTTCATGCTCGCCTTGACGATGACGAGCGTGGCCAATGTGCTGGTCACCATGTCGCTCGGGCCCTTGCTCACGGCGCTGTTCGCGCGCAGCTTCCTGCACCAGCGCCTGGCCGGCCGCACCTGGATTGCCATCTTGCTGGCCAGCCTCGGCATCGGCTGGATGTTTGCGCAGCAGGCCCAGCTGGGGCAGGGCTGGCAAGGCATGTTGGTGGCCCTGTGTGTGCCGCTCGGCGCGGCCGCCAACTGGTGTTTGCTGCAGGCCGTGGCCGCGCGCAGCCCTGGGCGGACGGGGGCTGACATGCTGCCCGCCGTGCTCTTGGGCGCGACCCTCAGCGCCGTCTGCCTGCTGCCGCTCGCGTGGCCGCTGCGCGCCAACGCGCAAGACCTGGCCTGGCTCAGCAGCCTGGGGCTCTTTCAGCTGGCCGTGCCGTGCCTGCTCGTCGTGCACCTGATGCGCGTCCTGCCGGCCCACGAGGTGGCGCTGCTCGGGCAGATGGAGACCCTGCTCGGCGTGCTTTGGGCCTGGCTCTTTGCCGGCGAAACTCCGGGCCCGGCCGCCTTGATGGGCGCAGCGCTTGTGCTGCTGGCCCTCGCGATCAACGAACTGCTGGCCCCTCGCGTGCCTGCGCCAGTTGCCTGACCCACCATGAACGACCTGATCCCGCCCCTGAGCTCGCAAGGCCAGATCCTGGCCCACGTCAACGGTTGCCTCGGCGTCATCACCTTGAACCGGCCCGAGGCGCTCAATGCGCTGACCCTGGCCATGGTGCGCGACATGACCGTGCTGCTGCGCCACTGGGCCACCGACCCCCGCGTCCAGGCCGTGGTGCTGCTCGGTGCCCCACGCCCAGGCAAGGGGCCGGTGTTCTGCGCTGGGGGCGATATCCGTTTCATGCACCAGGCGGCGCTTGCCGGCGACCCGGACCTCGATGCCTTCTTCACCGAAGAGTACCGTCTCGACCATCTCATCCACACCTACGCCAAACCCACCCTCGCGCTGATGGAAGGCTTTGTGATGGGCGGTGGCATGGGCCTCAGCCAGGGCGCCAAGCTGCGCGTGCTGACCGAGCACTCGCGCCTGGCCATGCCCGAGACGCGCATCGGCCTCTTCCCAGACGTTGGCGCCGGCTACTTCCTCGGCCAATGCCCGGGCCACATCGGTGAATGGCTGGCCCTCACCGGCACGTCCATCGCCTGCGACGACGCCATCGAGTGGGGCCTGGGCGATGTCTACGTGCAAAGCCAGCACATGCCCGGCCTCATCGAGGCCCTCTGCCATGGCGACCAGCCCAGCGCCGAGCACGTGGTGGCCACCGTGATGGAGCGCGCCGACCTGGCGCCGCCGTCCAACCCCGACACCGCGCTCGAGCGCATCGATCGCCATTTCGGCCAGCCCAGCGTGGCAGCCATCATGGCCTCGCTGCAG
The DNA here is from genome assembly GCA_937871895.1 of uncultured Roseateles sp. Taxonomy (GTDB): domain Bacteria; phylum Pseudomonadota; class Gammaproteobacteria; order Burkholderiales; family Burkholderiaceae_C; genus Pelomonas. The sequence continues at coordinate 2,856 of CALMQC010000063.1, forward strand.
AGCGACCCCAATGAGTGGGCCCAGGCCACGCTTCAGCAACTCCAGGGCCTGTGCCCCACGCTGCTGGCCGTCAGCCTGGAGCGTCTGCGCCGTGCCCGCAGTCTCACGCTGGCCCAGCAGATGCGCGCCGAGCGCGACACCATGCACCACTGCTTCCACGCCCGCCCGCCCGAGCGCTGCGACGCCATCGAGGGCATCCGCGCCCTGGCCATCGACAAGGACCACCAGCCCCGTTGGCAGCCCGCC
>CALMQC010000064.1 GCA_937871895.1 uncultured Roseateles sp.
ACATCAACCTCAAGGATCCGCGCAACGCGCAGATGATCGATGCGCTGATCGCCACTGCACAACCGGCAGCGAATCCGTTGTTCCCCGGCTCCGGGCCGATGACCGCCGAGAAGAAGACCGTAATCCTTGATGCGCCAACAACCGAGTACGAGCGGCACATCAAGGGCCTGCCGCAGCCGGGGGGTTGAGCGTGAAGGTGATTCTCACGAGATCGAACTCGATCTCAAGCTGGCTGATTCGCATCAGGCTTTCCATCGCCCGCAGGCGCTGGGAGCGCTGGAGTCACGCCCTGGTTGTACTGGAAGACGGGATCATCCAGAGCACATTCAAGGCCGGCGGCGTGCGAAAAGGCCGACTCCAGGATGCGCTCAAGCACGCATCCGTGGCGAATGTCTTGGCCATCGACCTGAAGGACGAGGCGGCCGCGGCTAGCTGGCTGCGCGCCCAGGTCGGTAAGCCCTATGACTGGCGGGCGTGCTGGGGCTTTGCCATCAGTAGCCGCGAGTGGCGCGACGACTACGCCTGGTTTTGCTTCGAGCTTGTTGCTGGTGCTGCGCTGGCCGGCGGGCGGGAGGTGAGCACTGACGCTTCGCTGATTACGGCGTATGACCTTGTGGAGCTGGCCCATGGTTGATTTGGACCACGCCCCATCAAGTAGCGTTCTGGCCAGCATCCTTGGCGCCCTGGTCACCTCTTTGCGCTTCACCCCCGGTGCAGGCCTGACGGAGCGGATCAGCAACGCCCTGGCTGGCTCGGCCGGGGCCATCTACGCCACGCCGGCCTTGGTGCAGTGGCTCAGCATCAAGAGCCAGGCCTATGAGAACGGGCTTGCGTTTGCCCTTGGTTTGTTTGCCATGAGCCTGATGGCGGCGCTGACGCAGGCGATCAAAGAGACGCAGTGGGGTCAGGTGCTGACAGCTTGGCTGCAGAAACGGGTGGGTGGTTGAAATGGAGGAAGTCTTGTTCGCCATCAATGGCGTGGCCTGCCTGGCTATCTCGGCCGCGCTGCTTTTCTGTGTCGTGAGCCCAAGGGTGGACGACGGTATCGTGATGAAGATCGGCCTTGGCTGCATGTCGGCCTCCTTCGGCGCGCTGTCGTACCACCTGAGCGACGGCCTTTCAGTTGGCGAAGAGCGAACCATTGAGCGAGCGCTGCTCCTGCTCACCATCGGTGTCGTGCTGGTGGCGGCGCCGAAGATCCACCGGGTTGTGTGCCACCCGGGCGACTCAGGGTTTGAGGCATGAATCTGTCGCCCCACTTCACGCTCGCCGAGTTCATCGCCAGCGGCGAAGCGTCGAGGCGCGGCATCAGCAACGACATCCCCATCGAGCTGCTCGCCAACGCCAAGCGCACGACGGAAATGCTGGAGCGAATTCGCGCCTTTCTGAGCGAGCGGGCCGGGCGCGACGTGCCACTTCTCCTGAGTAGTGGATTTCGGTGCATCGCACTGAACCGCGCCATCGGCAGCAAGGACGATAGCGACCACCCCAAGGCCCTGGCGGCAGACTGGACGGCGCCGATGTTCGGGCGGCCGACAGAAATTGCCAAGGCGCTCGCCCCACACGTTGATGCGCTCGGCATCGGCCAGCTCATCAATGAGTACCCGAGCGAGTGGGGCGGCTGGGTCCACACAGGGGTGAGCATCCCGTCCGTGGCCGCAAACCGAGTCATCACCATCACGGCGGCTGGCGCGCGAGCCGGCATTACGCAGGAGCAGGCATGAAGATCGCAAGCGACAAGTTGGCCCACCTGAAAGTCGGATGCCTTGGTGGTGTAGCAGGAGGCATTGTCGGGCTGCTCGTTGAGAGCCTGTTCAGCGCCATCACGGGGGTGGATCTGCCAGCCACTGCGGCCCACGTCTCAGCCGCCACCGGCTCGCTGGTCTGTGCCATCACATCCGGGCTCGTCAAGGAGTTCGTTGACTACCAGGACAACAAGGCTATGCCCGGCATGCACGGCGTCGAGGCTTGGGACGCAGTTGCGACCGCCGCCCCGGGTCTGGCCCTGGCTGCAGCGCTGCTTGCTATTGCCGCGAATGCTTGAGGCTTGGGCCATCCGACTGCTATTTGCGGCGCTGGCCGCCGCGGCAGCCTGGGGGCACGGCTTCTCTGCCGGCAAGGATTACGTGCAGGGGAAGTGGGACGCGGCCGCCACGAAGGCCGAGCGCGAGGCTAGCGCGAACAGAGAGCGCCAGCGCGAGACCGA
>CALMQC010000065.1 GCA_937871895.1 uncultured Roseateles sp.
GAGGGCGGCGCGGCGCCAGCTTCGCGCTAGAGATGCGCTAGAGACGCGCCTGCGATGGGCGCCGCCGCGAGGCCACGGCGCTCATCGCGCGCGCGCTTGCCGCACGGCGTGCTCCCAGTCCGCCATGCGCTTGGCGGCTTCGCTGCGCGGCATCTGCGGCTCAAAGCGCCGCTCCACCTGCCAGTGGGCGGCCAGCTCGGGCAAGCTGCCCCAGACGCCAGCGCCCAGGCCGGCCAGGTAGGCGGCGCCGAGGGCCGTGGTCTCGGTGACGCGGGGGCGCACGACGGGCACGCCGGTCAGGTCGGCCTGGAACTGCATCAGCGTGTTGTTGACGCTGGCGCCGCCGTCCACGCGCAGCTCGGCCACGGGGCCGCCCTCAACCGACATCGCCTGCAGCAGCGCGGCGCTCTGGAAGGCAATCGCCTCCACCGCCGCGCGGGCGATGTGGGCGGTGGTGGAGCCGCGCGTGAGGCCCACGATGGCGCCGCGCGCCTCGGCGTCCCAGTAGGGCGCGCCGAGGCCCGTGAAGGCGGGCACGAACATCACGCCGCCGCTGTCGGGCACGCTGCCGGCCAAGGCCTCGACCTCGCTACTTGAGCGCACGGCGTGCAAGCCATCGCGCAGCCACTGCACCACGGCACCGCCGATGAAGACCGCGCCCTCCAGCGCAAACTGCGCCTGGGGCCCGACCTGCGCGGCGCGCGTGCCGAGCAGGCCTTGGGCTGAGCGCCGCGCCTGCGCCCCGGTGTGCATCAGCATGAAGCAGCCGGTGCCATAGGTGTTCTTGACGAGGCCGGCCTCGAAGCAGGCCTGGCCGAACAGGGCCGCCTGCTGGTCGCCCGCGATGCCGTCGATGGGCAGCGAAGCGCCCAGCAGCGCCGCATCCGTCTCGCCAAAGCGGTGGCAGCTGGGGTGCACGGCGGGCAGCAGGCTGCGCGGGATGTTGAGCTGCTTGAGCAGCGTGTCGTCCCAGTCGCCCGCCTCCAGGTTGAACAGCATGGTGCGCGAGGCATTGCTCACGTCGGTGGCGTGCACGCGGCCGCCGGTCAGGCGCCACAGCAGCCAGGTGTCGATGGTGCCGAAGGCCAGCTCGCCGGCTTCTGCCTGCGCCCGCGCGCCGGGCACGTGGTCCAGCAGCCAGCGCAGCTTGGTGCCCGAGAAGTAGGGGTCGATGACAAGCCCCGTGCGGGCGCGGATGTCGCCCGCTTCTTGGCTGGCGCGCAGCTCCGCGCAGAAGGGCTCGGTGCGCCGGTCCTGCCAGACGATGGCGCGGTGCAGCGGCTGGCCGGTCTTGCGGTGCCACAGCACCGTGGTCTCGCGCTGGTTGGTGATGCCGATGCTGGCGATGTCCGCAGCCTGCAGCCCCGCCTTGGCCAGCGCCTCACGCGCGGTGGCCAGCTGCGTCTGCCAGATCTCCTCGGGCTCATGCTCCACCCAGCCGGGCTGCGGGTAGTGCTGCGCAAACTCGCGCTGCGCCATCGCCACCAGCCGCCCCTCACGGTCGAACACGATGGCGCGCGAGCTGGAGGTGCCTTGGTCGAGGGCGAGGAGGTGGGTTTTCATGAGGTCGGAATCTTGCGCGAAAGCCGAAGGGGCAGCGACCTTGAATGTGATGTCGGGTCAGTCGCCAGGGCCATGCGGCCGATATTGGTCTTGCCAGGCCGCCAGCTCCAGGGGCCGCAGGCCAAAGCGCACGGCATTGCCACTGTGTAGGGTGTCGAACTCCAGGCGCAATTGCGTGGCAAAACGGACTCGATCCTCCACCGCGACCGAGGCCGGCGTGACCTGCGCGAGGTTCACATCGTTCAGTGCCAGGGTTTGCTGCACCAGCGCCTTGACGGCGGCGCTGATCTCGGCACGGTAGCGCAGACGGAATAGGTCGGGCGGCACCAGTTGCTGCTTGACGGCTACGTACTGCTGGCAGGAGCGCTCATAGGCCCAGACGAACACGTCGCGCAGCAACTCGACGCGCGCCAGCTCGTAGACGCCGAGCGTGCCGTCGATATAGGCCTGAGCGGGCACGTCAATGAAGGACAGTGGGCAGAGGTTGTGCCGCAGCAAAGGGAGGTTGGCTGCCAGGCGCGACACCCGCTTGTTCACGTCCTCGAAGGGCTGCAGGTAGGGCAGATGCACCATCAGGAAAAAGGCCTGTTCGAAGGCGTCCTCGATCTCGGCGGCCATGCGCATCACGATGCCGAACAGCTCTTGCAGGCGCTGCGGCAAGGCGATGGGCCGGTACACGCTGCTGCCGATCTCGACAGCGCGCTCGCGCACCCGTCCGCTGGCGAGTGGGTCGCGCATCAGGCCATCCGACAGCAGGGCGTGCAGCGCAATCACGGTCGCGGTATCGACCGCCACACTGGGCTCGCCCACCAGGAACTCGATGGCGGCCTTGTGGTTCAGGATCATCTGCGTCTCGAGCGCGTCCTTGCCCGCCGCCGCCTGGCCGAACTCGATCAGGCGCTCGGTGTCCAGCCGGGTGTAGGTATTGCCTTCGAGCTGCGACGAGGCCCAGGAGAGGTCGATGAGCAATCGATGGAGGATGTCGCGCGCAAAGGTGCCGGCCGGTGCTTGAGGCCCCGCGCTGGAGCGGCCGAGCGCCCACAGCTGTTCGCGCAGGGAAGCGTCCAGATAGAAGCTGTGGTTGGGGGTGTAGGCCTCCAGGAACCGGAGGTCATAGGCCACTGGGCGCCGCTGCGTCTGCGGGCGCCGGACGTAGGTCCGGATCGTTTCCCCCTCGGCAGACAGCGGGATGTCGGGCGCCCCGACGACGGCTGCGGGCGCCATGCGGTAGCGCATCGCCCGGCCGGCGCCCTCGCGCACCAGGCGCTGCTGGACTACCAGCTCGGCTAGCCGGCGCTGCAAGCTGCGCCTTGCCATGGTTTGCAACACGCCGTGCAAGGCGTCCACGCCGATGCCGGCTGGATGGTCGGCAATGACTGCCAGGATGCGATGGTGCTCGTCGTGCATAGGGACGGTTGGCATGCAAGTGGCGCGATTGCCCGTAATCGCGCCAGTATCGCGCCACATGTGGTGGCGCGCAAATCAGGAGGGCGCTAGAGGGCAAGTCAGCGAGGCCCGCATACCCACCCAATGCCTACGGCGCCAACACCACCCCAAAGAAGGTGGCCGACTGCACGTTGTAGAGCTTGAGCAGCAAGCGGTTGCGGCCGGCGCGCAGGCTGACGCGCACGCGGCCTT
>CALMQC010000066.1 GCA_937871895.1 uncultured Roseateles sp.
TGGGCCTTGCGGTCCTCCGACACATAGGCCAGGCCCTCGCGGATGGCGTCGATGGGCGAGCGGATGCGCAGGCTGCGGCCCTGCAGCTCGATGTGCGCAGCCTCCACCGGGTCGGCGCCAAAGACGGCCCGCGCCACTTCGGTCCGGCCCGCGCCGATCAAGCCGGCAAAGCCGAGGATCTCGCCGCGCCGCAGCTCGAAGTCCACCGGCCCTGTGCCGCCCCGGCGCACCAGGCCCTGCACACGCAGCAGCACGTCGTCACGCGGCGTGCGGGTGGGCGGCGGGTAGTGCTCGTCCAGCGAGCGGCCCACCATGGCGGCCACGATGTCGTCGATGGAGGTCTCGGCAAAGGGCTTGGTCCAGATCCACTGCCCGTCGCGCAGCACCGAAACGCGGTCGGCAATCTGCGCCAGCTCGTCCAGCCGGTGCGAGATGTAGACGATGCCCACGCCGCTGCGCTTCAGGTCCTGGATCACGGCCAGCAGCCGGGTGGCGTCGGCCTCGCCGAGGGACGAGGTCGGCTCGTCCATGATCAAGAGCTTGGCGTTCATCGAGAGCGCCTTGGCGATCTCGACGAGCTGCTGCTGGGCAATCGGCAGCGTGGCGACTTGGGCATCCGGGTCGATGACCACGCCCAGCCGCGTCAAGCAGGCCTCAGCCCCGGCGCGCTGCTGCGCGCGGTCGATGAAGAGGCCACGTTTGGGCTCGCGCCCGAGCCAGATGTTCTCGGCCACCGTGAGGTGGGGCACCAGGTTCAGCTCCTGGTGAATCATCACGATGCCCAGGGTCTGGGCATGGCTGAAACCCGAGAGCCTCGTGGGCCGGCCTCGGTAGCGCATCTCGCCTTCGTCCGGCCGGTAGACACCGCTCAGGATCTTCATCAAGGTGGACTTGCCGGCGCCGTTCTCGCCGCACAGCGCGTGGATCTCGCCCGCGCGCAGGTCCAGGCTCACGCCCGAGAGCGCCACCACATTGGCAAAGCGCTTGGTCAGGCCCGAGACGCTGAGCAGGGGCGGCGCATCGGGGGCGGCGGAGGCAGGCACGGACAGCAGATTGGTCAAACCACTTTGGTCATGCCACTGTGCCAGTTTTGGGTTTTGGTCCGACCAGTGCTTACCCCTATCGCTCAATCACCCCTAAATCACGGCGCGACTGCCAGAATTTTTGGGCCACTCTGGAATTTTGGTCCGGCCGGACGCAATGTGGTCTGGCCAATTTTGCCGAACCGCCCATGTCCACCCCCTCTCGCTCCCCCGACCCCCGGCGCCCCTACCAGCAGATCGCCGACCGCATCCGCACGCTGATCGAGGACGCCGCCTTCACGGCCGGCGCGCGCCTGCCGCCCGAGCGCGAGCTGGCGCAGCAGCTGGGCGTCTCGCGGCCCTCGCTGCGCGAGGCGCTGATCGCGCTGGAGATTGACCGGCGCATCGAGATCCGGGGCGGCTCGGGCGTCTATGTGTGCGAGCCCCCGGCCACCAGCCAAGGCCGCGCCACCTCGGCCCTGGGCGAAAGCCCGGCCGAGCTGATGCAGGCCCGCGCCGCGCTGGAAGGCGCCGTCATCACCCTGGCTGCCGCGCGCGTGACGCCTGCCGGGCTGCAGCGCCTGCAAGACGCCCTGCAAGCCATGCGCGACGACGTGCAGCAAGGCCGCCCCCCGGTGCAGGCGGACCGGCGCTTCCACCTCGCCGTGGCCGAGATGAGCGGCAACCTGGTGCTGGTGGACCTCGTGGGCGCGCTGTTTGACGGGCGGCACAGCCCGCTCTCCAGCCTGATGAGCGACCGCGCCGAGTCGCCCTACAGCTGGGGCGCTGCGGTGGCCGAGCACGAGGCAATCGTCCGCGCGCTGGAGTCTCGCGACCCGCTGGCTGCCGCCGCCGCGATGAGCGGCCACCTGCACGCCTCGCATGGTCGCTGGTTGGCCGAGCCGCTGCCGGGCGGAGACGCCGCATGAAGCGACTCGTTCTTGCTCTAGCCCTGCTCGCGGGTCTGGCCGCACACGCCGCCGACATCCCCTACGCCACGCTGCACCGCGTCGAGCCCGGCGACTCGCCCGAGCTCATCGCCGAGAAAGCCGCCAAGGTGCTGCCGCGCTCACACCAGGTGGACTGGATGCGACTGGAGCGCACCTTCTTCCTGCACTTCGGCGTCAACACCTTCAACGAGGTCGAGTGGGGCAGCGGGCGCGAGGAGCCTTCGCTCTTCAACCCCAGCAGCCTCGATGCCCGGCAGTGGCTGCGCGGCGTCAAGCTGCTGGACGGCAAGATGCTCGTGCTGGTGGCCAAGCACCACGACGGCTTCTCGATGTGGCCCACGCGCTATACGGCGCACTCCAGCGCGCACTCCACTGCATCTAGCCCCTGGCGCGGCGGCAAGGGCGACCTGGTGCGCGAGGTCTCGAACGCCGCGCGCGAGGCCGGCGTCAAATTCGCCGTCTACCTCTCGCCGGCTGACCTCTACCAGCTCAAGACCAATCCCAAGAACCCGACGCCCTATTACGGCAACGGCAGCGCCAAGCGCCCCACCACCATCCCCACTGACCCGGCGCACTTCAGCACCGACCCGAGCCGCGGCCGCGCGCCCACCAAAGGCTTTGGCAGCTACCGCTACGAGGTCGATGACTACAACCGCTACTTCCTCAACCAGCTCTACGAGCTGCTGACCGAGTACGGGCCCATCGCCGAGGTCTGGTTCGACGGCGCCAACCCCGACCCCAGCGTCGAGCAGACCTACGACTACGCCGCCTGGTACGACCTGATCCGCCGCCTGCAGCCCCAGGCCGCCATCATGGGCAAGGGCCCGGACGTGCGCTGGGTCGGCACCGAGAGCGGCTACGGCCGCACGACCGAGTGGAGCGTGATCCCGTTGCCCACACCGCCCGAGCAGTTCAACTGGCCGGACTGGCAGGGCGCCGACCTCGGCTCGCGCGCGCAGCTCAAACCCGGCAGCTACCTCTGGTGGTACCCGGCCGAGACGAACGTGACCATGCTCGGCAACGGCCAGTGGTTCTGGGCCCGCACCAAGCGCCCGCGCCCGGTGCCGCAGTTGGTGGACATCTTCTTCTCCAGCGTTGGCCGGAACAGCAACCTGATCCTCAATCTCTCGCCCGACCAACGCGGCCTGGTGCCTGACGACCAGATGGCGGCGTTGGCGCAGATGGGCGAGATCATCCGCAAGACCTTCAAGACCAACCTCGCTACAGGCGCGCGCGTCAGCAGCGACCACGCGGCCCCCGGCCATGCGGCCGGCGCGGTGGTGGAC
>CALMQC010000067.1 GCA_937871895.1 uncultured Roseateles sp.
CGCCGGCGTAACCAGACGCCATCGAGCGCTTGATGAACAGCACCGTCTTCGCCGTCTGCAGCCCGCGTGCGCGCGCCTCGCGCAGCCAGACGGCCAGCGGGTCATAGCCGGGGTGCTGCCCTTGGGTGCCGGTGAGGTACTCGCTCCAGGGCTCCAGGTTTGATTCGTAGAAGGCGTCGCAGCTGGTGCGCACCTGCAGCAGCAGGGCGTTGAGGCCGATGCGTGCGGCCGTGTCGCACAGGCTGCGGATCTCGGCCTGTTGTTGCTCGGGGCTGAGGCCCGCTTTGCTCGGCCAATCGATGTTGGCGACGGTGGCGACCCAGGCGGCGCGCCACTCGCGGGCGGGTGCAGCCGCTGGGCGCGGCGGTGGCGAAGCAGTGCTCGCAGCCGTGGCAGGTGCCGTGACCACGGGAGCAGGGGCTTGGGTCTTGGGGCTCTCGCAGCTGGTGAGCCAGGGCAGGCTGCCAAGGGCAAGCAGATGGCGACGGTGCATGGGGCTCAAACTTTGACGAACCAGCGGCGCCGGTACATGAACCAGGCCACGGCGTACATCACCGCCACAAAGGCGATGGCGTGCAGCAGCGAGGCGCTCTTGGGCGCGAAGCCCCAGGCCAGGAAGGCGGCATACGCCGCCTGGCCGAGCGGGACCAGCTCCAGCAACTTGGCCAGCACGGCGGCGACGATGTAGAGGAAGAGGGCGTTCATGCCGAAGACGACCAGCGGGTGCAGGGCCCGCGCCCAGCGCTCGCGCGCCAGCGGCTCGGGCCGCGCGTCGAGCAGCCAGTAGAAGGCGGCGAAGACGATCAAGGCCCAGCCCGTGGTGAGGCAGACGAAGGCCGGCGTCCAGAGCGACTTGTTGATAGGCATGAGTGCCCCATCGAGCACGTAGGCCAGCACCAGTGAGCCGAGGCCGGCCAGCGTCCAGCGCATCGCGCGGTCGGCCGGCGCAAAGCGCGAGTGCAGCTCGCGCCCGGCCAGCACGCCAAGCAGCTGGCTGGCCACGGCGGGCACGGTGGAGAGCAGGCCTTCGGGGTCCCAGGTGCGGGCCTGGGACCAGAGGTGATTGGGGCCAAAGAGCGCGCGGTCGAGCCAGGCGCCGACGTCCTGCCCCGGCTGCAGGCTGGCCTGGCGCACCACGCCTTCGGCATCCGGCACCGGCACGCCCAGTTGCAGCGCCGCATAGGCCGCGAGCAGGCCCAGCGCGCAGAGCCACAGGCCACGCGGGCCGCACCAGATCACGATGGGCGCCGCGCAAAGCGTGCACAGGCCCAGACGTTGCAGCACGCCGGGCAGGCGCAAGCTGGCGAGGTCATAGAACGGGAAGCCGTTCAGCAGCACGCCGATGCCGATGATCAGCAGTGCGCGGCGGCCGGTCTGGGTCAGCAACTGGGTCTTGTTGGCGCCGCCCTGTGCACGCCGCGCAAGGCTCATGGCCATGGACACGCCGGAGATGAAGACGAAGAACGGAAAGATCCAGTCCGTCACCGTCCAGCCATGCCAGTGCGCGTGCAGCAGCGGCGCATAGACCTGGCCCCAGTCGCCCGGGTTGTTGACCAACAGCATCGCGGCGATGGTGAGGCCGCGGAAGGCGTCGAGGCTCAAGAGGCGCTGATTCAAGTGGCCTCCTCTCGCCCAAAGCCCTCAGGGATGCACAGCAGCGCCGTCATCACGAGGCTGGGGATGGTGGCCACCAGCACCCAGGCAAAGAAGGGCACATAGCCAATCGCGTCCTGCAGCGCGCCGCTCCACATGCCGGGCAGCATCATCCCCAGGGCCATGAAGCCGGTGCAGATGGCGTAGTGCGCGGTCTTGTCCTGCCCTTCGGCGAACCAGATCATGGCCATCAGGTAGGCCGTGAAGCCGAGCCCGTAGCCAAACTGCTCCAGCGCCAGCAGGCTGCTCACCACGACGAGGCCCGGCGGGTGCACCAGGGCCAGGACGAGGAACACCACGTTCGGCACATGCATGGCCGCCACCAGCGGCCACAGCGCGCGCTTGAGGCCGACCCGGGAGATGATCCAGCCGCCCAGCAGGCCGCCGAGCGTCAAGGCGGTGAGGCCGACGGTGCCGTACGCGATGCCGACCTGCTGCGTCGTGAGCCCGAGGCCGCCTTCGCTCGGTGGGTCCAGCAAGAACGGCGTGGCCAGCTTGAGCAGTTGCGCCTCCGGGAAGCGGTAGAGCAGCAGGAAGCCCAAGATCACCGCGATGCGGGGCTTGGCAAAGAAGCGGGCGAAGACGCCGATGAAGTCCTGCACCAGCGAGCCCGCCGCATGCCGGCCCGGCCCCGGCACATCAGCTACCGGGCGCGGCAGCGCCCAGAGGTGCCACAGCGCCAGCAGGGCAAAGCCACCGCCCAACACGCCAAACACCCAGCTCCAGGCCGTGACGACGCTGCCCGTGCGCTCGGCCAGAGTCCCGGCCAGCCAGACGAGGCCGCCCTGCCCGCCGATGTTGGCAAGGCGATAAGCCGTGGAGCGCACGCCGACAAAAGCGGCCTGCGTCTTCTGCGGCAAGGCCAGCAGGTAGAAGCCATCAGCCGCGATGTCGTGCGAGGCCGAAGCAAAGGCCATCAGCCAGAACACCGCGAGCGACATCTTGAAGGCCTGCGGCCCCGGCAGCGTCAAGGCCACCGAAGCGAGCGCTGCCCCGAGCACGAACTGCAGCACCGCCACCCACTGCCGCTTGCGCCCGAACAGCTCGACGAGCGGCGACCACAGCGGCTTGATGACCCAGGGCAGGTAAAGCCAGCTCGTGTAGAGGGCGATGTCGGTGTTGGAGAAGCCGAGGTTCTTGTAGAGGATGACGCTGAGCGTCATCACCACGACGTAGGGGATGCCTTGGGCGAAGTACAGCGATGGCACCCAGCGCCAGGGGGATGTATTCATGCCGTCTGACCCAATGCAGCAACACAGCCACAGAGACACAGAGACACAGAGAAATGCAAGAGTTCTCTGTGTCTCTGTGTCTCTGTGGCTGTGTTCAAGAGCCTCACCCCAAGGCGCCCCGCACGCTGCCCTCGTTCGCCGCGAGCCGGGCCCGGGCGTCGTCAACGCTGACGCCCAGCCGAATCGCCACGACGGCGGTCTTCACATGCTGGTCGCATTGCGCCAGCACCTTGGCCGCTTCTGCCTCTTCAGCGCCGGTGGCCCGCACCGTCAGCACCAGCGCGCGGCGGCGCAGCTTGGCGTTGGTGGCTTTCACGTCCACCATCAGGTTGCCGTAGACCTTGTGCAGCTTGACCATCAAGCTCGACGACAAGGTGTTGAGCGCGATCTTCTGCGCCGTGCCGGCCTTGAGCCGCGTGCTGCCCGAGATGATCTCGGGCCCGGTGTCGAGCACGATACCGATCTCGGCCTCCAGGGCCACCGGCGCGCCGGGGTTGTTGGCGATGCCGATGGTCAGCGCGCCGGCCGCACGCCCGGCAGCGAGGGCGCCCAGCACATAGGGTGTTGACCCCGACGCGGCGATGCCGATCAGCACGTCATTCGGTCCGGGTGCCAGCGCGGTGATGTCGGCGGCGCCGAGCAGGGTCGAGTCTTCGGCCCCTTCGACCGCTTCAAACATCGCGCCTTGCCCGCCCGCCAGCACCGCCACCGCCCGCTCGCGCGGCCAGGAGAAGGTGGGCGGCAGCTCCACGCTGTCCAGCACCCCCAGCCGGCCCGAGGTGCCAGCGCCGGCGTACAGCAGCCGGCCGCCCGCGCGCAGCCGGGGCAGCGCGGCTTCGACGGCGACTTCAAGTTGGGGGGTGGCGGCCCGCACGGCCTCGACGGCACGCTGCTGGTCGGCGATGAAGGCATCCAGCAGCTCGGCCGTCGCGTAGAGGTCGAGGTCGGGATGTTCGGAGTTCGGGGTCTCGGTGTGCAGCATGGTGTCAGCCGGCAAGCATGCCATGACCAACAGCAGGCCCCAGGCCCTGCGGCGCAGAATCTTTGCGCCCGCTGTAAGGACTCTGAGCTTCGCCCGACACAAGCTGGCAAGCCGATGCGGTCCCGCCGTCAGCCGGCCTGTGTTCCCACCCAACCCTGACCTTCTTCTTTAGATTGGAGCTCACCATGAACGCAACCCTCAAGACCGGCCTGTCCGTCGCCGCTGCCGCCGCCGCCCTGTTTGCCACCACCGCTGGCGTCACCACCGCCGCTGCCGCCGACGGCATGGTCAAGTGTTCCGGCGTCAACAGCTGCAAGGGCACCTCCGAGTGCAAGACCGCCAAGAGCGACTGCAAGGGCCACAACAGCTGCAAGGGCCAGGGCTGGGTCAGCAAGAAGTCGGCTGACGAGTGCACCAAGGCTGGCGGTAAGGTAGAAAAGTAATCCCCCCCGGTGGCGCTTCGCGCCTCCCCCCCAGGGGGGCGCACCCAGTGGCCCGGCAGAGCCGGTTCCACGGGTGCCGCTGGATGTAGCGCGGCCGCCGATGGCGGCGCGCTGCATGCGGATGTGCTGCGACCTGCTGGCCCGATGTCATGACCAAGATCCAAGACTTCGGCCTCGGCCTGCGTGTCGAGCACTACGCCGACTTTGAGGCGGGTGCGGAGCCAGCGCTGCGCACGCAGTGGCTGGAGATCATTTCCGAGAACTCCATGGTGCCGGGCGGCAAGCCGCTGTGGCATTTGGATCGCATTCGCGCCGATTACCCGCTGGTGATGCACGGCGTGTCGATGTCGATCGGCTCCACGGCGCCGCTGGACAGAGACTACCTGCGGGACTTGAAGGCACTGGCGGACCGGCTGCAGCCGGGCTGGGTGTCGGACCACCTGTGCTGGACGGGCGTCGATCACCGGAATTTGCATGACTTGCTGCCGATGCCTTACACGGCCGCAGCGCTTGATCACCTGACCATGCGTGTGCACGAAGCCCAAGAGCTTCTGCAGCGCCCGCTGGTGCTGGAGAACGTCTCCAGCTATATCCGCTTTGCGGCCGACGAAATGAGCGAGGCCGAGTTCGTGGCCGAGCTGCTGCGGCGCACGGGCGCAGGGCTCCTGCTCGACGTGAACAACATCTATGTGTCGAGCCGCAATCACGGCTTTGACCCCCTCGACTACCTGGACCGCATGCCCGCCGGCCAGATCCGTCAGATCCACCTTGCGGGCCACGAGGACCGGGGCGACATCGTCATCGACACGCACGACCACCCGGTGCGTGACGAGGTCTGGGCGCTTTACGCCGAAGCCGTGCGCCGCTTTGGCCTGGTGCCCACCATGATCGAGCGGGACGACCACATCCCGCCGCTGCCCGAGCTGCTGGCCGAGCTGGGCCGGGCTCGGGACGTGGCTACAGCGGCGCTGAAGGCCGTGCCGGCATGACGACCCTGATTGCCGCTGACCTCGCTGAACAACAGCGCCGCTTCGCCGACGCCGTGCGCCTGCAAGCCGACCCGCAAGACGTGCTGGCCGCCCCGGTGGAGCCTGGCCTCAGCGTCTACCGGCACGCCTATTCGGCCCGGCTGCTCGCGGCCTTGAACGACAACTACACCGTGCTCGCCCGCGCGATGGGCGACGAAGACTTCGAGCGCCTGGGCCGTGCGTACATCGATGCGCACCCCAGCCGCCACCCGTCCATCCGCTGGTTCGGCCACGAGCTTGCCGATTTCATGGCAGAAGCTGATGAACAGCGCGTCGGCCACCCGAGCCTCGTGGACTTTGCGCGCATGGACTGGGCGCTGCGCGACGCCTTTGATGCCCACGATGCGCCGCTCTTGATGCCCGAGCGTCTGGCCGCCCTGCCCAGCGAAGCGTGGGCGGGCCTGGTGCTGCACCTTCACCCCAGCGTGCGGCGTGTGAGCCTGGCCTGGGCCATCGAGCCCGCCTGGCGTGTGCTGCGCGCCTGGGAACCGGGCGACGAGCAACCCGAGCTGCCCGAACCCACACCGCACGCGCACACCTTGCTCGTGTGGCGTGAGGAGCTCGACACCCGCTGGCGCTCGCTGGAGCCGATTGAGGCCGCGCTGCTGGACGCCGTGGCTGCCAGCCAGCCGTTTGCGCAGCTCTGCGAGGTGGCGGCGACGCAGCTGGCCGACTCCGGCGCTGCGGCTTCAGCCGTGATCATGCTGCTGCGCCAGTGGCTGGAAGCAGGCTTGCTGAGAGCTGAGTCTCAGGGTTAGCCCCTGCCGCATCCCGGGGGGTGACCCGTGGCGCCAATCGGCGCCAAAAACGTCGCGCGTAAGAAAATGTGACATTTCACCTTCCGCCCCATGCCCCGATCCGGGGCGTGGTCGCGCGGCAGCAATCCACCACCCGGGATGTCATGACCGCTGTTCTCCCCTCGCCCCGCTTCGACCACTTCTACCGCCATGACGAGCTGACCGCGCTGCTGTTTGCGTATGCCGAAGCGCGGCCCAACATCGTCTCGGTGCGCTCCATTGGCAAGAGCCATGAAGGGCGCGACATCTGGATCGTCGTGCTGACCAACCTGGCCAGCGGGGCCGACATCGACAAGCCTGCGCTCTGGGTGGACGGCAACATCCACGCCGCCGAGCTGACGGCCTCCACCACCTGCCTCTACTACCTGCACCAGCTTGTCAGCCTGCACGGCGGCAGCTCGCCCGAGGCGGCCGTCGTGAACCGCCTGCTCGACACCCGTGCCATCTACCTCGTGCCGCGCCTGTGCCCCGACGGCGCCGAGCTGGCCCTCGCGGACCGGCCGCGCCACATCCGCTCGTCCACCCGCCCCTACCCCTACACCGAAGAGACGGTGGACGGCCTCACCATCGAGGACGTGGACGGCGACGGTCGCATCCTCACCATGCGTGTGCCCGACCCGCATGGCGGCTACAAGAAGCACGCCGCCGACCCGCGCCTGATGGTGCCGCGCGAGCCGGGTGAGTTTGGCGGCGAGTACTACCGGCTGATCCCCGAAGGCTTCATCCGCAACCACGACGGCCTGACCTTCAAGGTCAACGCCGACCGCGAAGGCCTGGACCTGAACCGCAACTTCCCGGCCGACTGGCGCCAGGAGGCGAGCCAAGTCGGCGCCGGCCCCTACCCGACCAGCGAGCCCGAAGTGCGCGCCATGGTGGACTTCGTCACCCAGCACCCCAACATCGGCGCGGCGGTCAGCTTCCACACGCACAGCGGCGTCATCCTGCGCCCCTCGGGCAACAAGTCCGACAAAGACATGACGCCCGAGGACCTGTGGGTCATCCAGCAGTTCTCGGCCCTGGGCGAGAAGCACAGCGGCTACCCGGCCGTCAGCATCCACGAGGACTTCCGCTACCGCCCGGACGACGTCATCAGCGGCACGCAGGACTGGCTCTACGAGCACCTCGGCGCGCTCTTTTGGGTGGTCGAGCTCTGGTCGCCCAACAAGGAAGCCGGCATCGAAGGCTACAAGTGGATCGACTGGTTCCGCGACCACCCCGTCGAGGACGACTTGAAGCTGCTCAAGTGGAGCG
>CALMQC010000068.1 GCA_937871895.1 uncultured Roseateles sp.
AGGCGCGGCGGATCTCGCGCAGGTTGGCACGCTGCAAGTCGTCGAGCGGCTCGCCTTCGGCGGCGGCCATCAGGCCAGGCAAGGCCGGGTCGGTGGCCATGCTGTGCAGCAGGCCGTCCAGCTCTGCCAGCGCCAGGCTGCGCGCCTCGTTGCCGGCGGGCGGCATGTTGGCGGCCTGGTCCCATTGCGCGATGGACTGCAAGTGGATGAAGCGCCAGCTGCGGAGCTGGCGGGCGGCGAGGTCGGCGTAGGCAGCAGTGCTCATGAGAACCAGGACTCCGGAACCAGCCACAACAAGGCAGCCGTGTAGACGATGAAGCGCAGGAACTTGCCCAGCGCCATCCAGCCCACGCAGGGCCAAAACGGCAAGCGCAGCCACCCGGCCACCGCGCACAGCGGGTCGCCCACCACGGGCAGCCACGACAGCAAACAGGCCTTGGGGCCAAAACGCTCCAGCCAGGCCAGCGCGCGCGGGTGTTTGGGGGCGTGGTGCGTCGCGCCCTCGTAGGCGCGTTCGGCGCCGTAGCCGACCCACCAGGACGTGACGCCACCCAGCGTGTTGCCAACCGTGGCGACCAGCACCGCCGGCCAGAACATGGCCGGATCCGCCTTGACCACCAGGAAGACCGCCGGCTCCGACCCCAGCGGCAGCAGCGTCGCCGAGATGAAGGCGACGACGAAGACCGCCACCAAGCCCACCTGCGGCAGCGCCAAGGCCGCCAGCAGGTCCTGCACGAAATGGCTGAGCCAAGCTTCCATGGCGAGGGATTGTGCGGCCCGGCCGCAAGGCCCAGGGCGCGTCAGGCCACCTCGCTATACTCCTGCCTCTTTTTTAGGCAGACCTCGGTGCAACTCGGCCCTTTCACCCTCCCCAACCGCCTGTTCGTGGCGCCGATGGCCGGGGTGACGGACCGCCCCTTCCGCCAGCTCTGCCGGCGCCTGGGCGCCGGCTATGCGGTCAGCGAGATGGTGACCTCGCGCAAGGAGCTCTGGGGCAGCCTCAAGACCTCGCGCCGCGCCGACCACACCGGCGAGCCCGGCCCCATCGCCGTGCAGATTGCCGGCACCGACGCGGCCATGATGGCCGAGGCGGCCGCCTACAACGTCGAGCGCGGCGCCCAGATCATCGACATCAACATGGGCTGCCCGGCCAAGAAGGTCTGCAACAAATGGGCGGGCTCGGCGCTGATGCGCAACGAGGCGCTGGCATTGGAGATCGTGCAAGCCGTGGTGGCCGTGTGCGAGCCGCGCGGCGTGCCCGTCACGCTCAAGATGCGCACGGGCTGGAGCCTGGAAGAGCGCAATGCCCTGCGTCTGGCCCGCGCCTTCGAGGCGGCCGGCATCGCGATGCTGACCATCCA
>CALMQC010000069.1 GCA_937871895.1 uncultured Roseateles sp.
GCGGTCGGCCATGGCCTCGTGCAGGCACAGCAGGCGCAGCGCCGAGCAGCGCTGACCGGCAGAGCGGAAGGCGCTTTGCACCACGGCATCGACGACCTGCTCGGGTAGCGCGGTCGAATCCACCACCATGGCGTTCAGCCCGCCTGTCTCGGCGATCAGTGGGCGCGGTGTGCCCGCCGCCAGCGCGCGGTGGATGTGCTGGGCCACGGCCGTGGAGCCCGTGAAGCACACGCCCGCGCAGGCCGGGTGCGCCACCAGCGCGGTGCCCACACGTTCGCCGGGGCCGTGCAGCAGTTGCAGCGCCTCGGGCGGCACGCCAGACTCGTGCAGCAGCGCCACCATCGCCCGCGCCACGGCGGGCGTTTGCTCGGCGGGCTTGGCGGCCACGGCATTGCCGGCCACCAGTGCCGCAGCCACCTGGCCCACAAAGATGGCGAGCGGGAAGTTCCAGGGCGAGATACAGACGAAGACGCCTCGCCCCTGCATCAGCGCCGCGTCCTGCTCCGCCTGGCCGGCGTAGTAGCGCAGAAAGTCCACCGCCTCGCGCACCTCGGCGATGGCGTCCGCCGCGGTCTTGCCGGCTTCGAGCGTGAGGCGGGCGCAGAAGGCGGGCAGCTGGGCGTCGAGCAGATCGGCAGCGCGGCGCAGGCAGGCGGCGCGCTGGGCCACAGGGCGTGCGGCCCAGGCGGGTGCGGCGGCTTGCAGGGTCGCCATCGCGCGGTCGATCGCGACGGCGGTGGCCTCCGCGATGGGCTCGGTCACTGCCGTCTGCAGCGCAGTCTGCAAGGCCGCACGTGCCGTGGGCTCGGCGAGGTCCAGCCCGGTCGAGTTGGCGCGGCCTTCGCGCTCGAAGAGTTGCTTCGGCAAGGGCAAGCCGGGGCTGGGCTGCGGCACGGGCGCGCCGAGCAGCTGCGCCACTGGCACCTCGGGGTCGGACAGCTGATGCACGAAGGACGAGTTGGCGCCGTTCTCCAACAGCCGCCGCACGAGGTAAGCCAGCAGGTCGCGGTGCTCGCCCACCGGTGCGTAGACGCGCACGGGCACGGTGGGGTGCGCCTGGCTGAACTCGCGATAAATGCCCTCGCCCATGCCATGCAGGCGCTGCAGCTCGAAGCCTGCGCCCGCAGCCTGCGCCATCTGCACCACCGCCGCCAGCGTGGCCGCGTTGTGGGTGGCGAACTGCGGGTAGATCACGCCCTGCTGCTCGATCAGCGCGGCTGCGCAGGCCAGGTAGCTGAGGTCGGCGTGCGCCTTGTGCGTGAAGACCGGGTAGCCCGGCAGACCGGCCTCTTGCGCGCGCTTGATCTCGGCGTCCCAGTAGGCCCCTTTGACGAGCCGCACCATGAAGCGCAGCCCCTGCCGCCGCGCGGTGGCCGCCACGTGCTCGATGACCGCGAGCGCCCGCGTCTGGTAGGCCTGCACCGCCAGACCAAAGCCGCGCCACGCCGGGTGCTCGGCGGCGATGCGGGCGGCCAGGGCGTCAAAGACATCGAGCGAAAGCTCCAGCCGCTCAGCCTCTTCGGCATCGAGCGTGAGGTTGAGGTCCGCCTCGGCCGCGAGCTGCACCAGCTGCCACACACGCGGCAGCAGCGTGGCAAAGACGCGCTCGCGCTGCAGCACCTCGTAGCGGCTGAAGAGCGCACTGAGCTTGATCGAGATGCCGTCCGAGCCTTCCGGGCCGGCGGCGCCCTGCTTGCGGGCCAGCGCGCGCAAGGCGGCGGCATAGCTGGCCAGATAGCGCTCCGCGTCCGCCTCGGTGCGTGCGCCCTCGCCCAGCATGTCGAAACTGAAGCGCAGCTGCGTGGCCTCGCGACGCGCCGCAGCGGCTTCAGCCTGCGCTTCAGCGATGCTGCGCCCGAGCACGAACTGCCGGCCCAGCAGCTGGATGGCCCTCACCGTGGCCGCCACCACGGTCTGCGCACCGAGGCGCTTCAGCAGACCGCCGTCGTCCTGCGCGCCGGGCAGCAGTTGCTTGGAGAACTGGATGGCCGAGCTGGCCAGCGCGGCCAACAGCTTGTGAGGGCCGTCGCCGTCGGTATCAAAAGCCGCACGGCCCAGTTGGTCGGCCGTGAGCGCGACGGCCGTGGGCGTGTCCGGCACCCGCAGCAGGCTCTCCGCGAGGCGCATCAAAGCCAGGCCCTCGCTGCTGCTGATCGGGTACTCGCGCAGCAGCGATTCCAGCGCCCAGAAAGGCGCCGGGTGCGCGCGGACTTCTTCAACCCACGGCGCAGCCTCGGCCTGCAGCGCGGTCCAGTCGATGCGGCCCTGAATCCGATGCTGCAAAGCGGCCACGACGGCGGCCTCGTCGCGGCAGGGGTCGGGCAGGCGCTGGGCTTCGGGCGGGCAAGGGAACATCGGGCAACTCCGGTGAGTCTCCGCACTCTAGGCAGGCCGATGCCGAACTGAATTCGGCATTTCGCAAGCGCTCCGGAGAATCCTCCGGATGCCCGACATTGACAAGATCGACGCCCGCATCCTGCGCGTGCAGCAGAAGGACGGGCGCATCTCCAACCTCAAGCTGGCCGAAGCCGTGCACCTCTCGCCCACCGCCGTGCTGGAGCGCGTCAAGCGCCTCACTCGCGAGGGCTACATCCTTGGCTACGAGGCACGCCTCAACCCCGCCAAGCTCGGCGCTGCGATGCTGGTCTTCATCGAGGTGCTGCCAGGAGCCTGTCGGGCCTTGGGATGGGTGCGCGAGACGCGGGCCTATGCGGTGATGGAGGAGGTGAAGTCGACGACGGCCTTGGCGATCTAGGCCAAGCCGCTGCGATCAACGGGTCTGGAGCGTGCCCAGCAAGGCTTCGGCGGCCGCGCGGTCGGCGAGGCCCTCGGGGCTGGCCAGCGCGGCGCGCAGCTCCGCGAGTGCTTCGTCCCGCTTGCCCTTGCGCGCCAGCACGGCGGCCAGGTGGTAGCGGATGTTGGCGGCGCCGGGCTGGCGCAGGCGGGCATCGCGCAGCAGGGCGAGGGCACGGTCCAGCTGGCCTGCTTCGGCATGCGCCCAGCCAGCGGTGTCGAGCACATTGGGGTTGTTGGGTTCGCGTGCAACGGCCTCGTTGGCCAGGGCCAGGGCGCGCGGGTCCTTGAGGCGCAGCAGCACCTCGGCGAGGTTGTTGCGCACGGCGTTGGAGCCGGTCTGCTTGAGCAGGCGGTCGTAGTGATCGCGCGCTTGGGGCAGGCGCTGAAACATGACGAGCGACTCGGCGAGCGCGTTGCGCACCACGGCGTCGTCGGGCCGCTTGGCGAGCCACTGCTCCAGCATGGCGAGCTGGGGGGCGGGGTCGCGCGTGGGGTTGAGCTGGGCGGCGTAGAGGCGCAGCAGGCTCTCGCTGCTGGGTGACGTGGCGTGGGCCTTGCGCAGGGCATCAAGCGCGAGGTTGGCATCACCCTTGACCACGCCGACCTGGCCCAGCAGGCTCTGCGCCTGCGCGTCGTTCGGCCGGTCCTTGGCGACCTGGCGGGCGCGCTGCTCGGCGGCGTCGAGGCGCCCGAGGCGCAGGTCGGTCTCGACCTTGAGGGAATGCAGCGCGATGGAGCCGGGCTGGCTCTGGAGGGCCTTGTCGAGCAGGTCGGACGCGGCCTGGTAGTCACGGGCGTTGACCTGCAAGCGGGCCACCAGCCACTGGGTCGTGGCGTCCTGCCCCACTTGCTTGGCAGCGACCGCCAGCCAGGGGCGCGCGGCCGCCACATCGTCCTGCTCAACAACGACACCGAGCCGCAGGTCGGGTGGCTGCGGGCGCTCGTCGACCGGGCCGAGTCGAGCGTCGACATCGGCGTCGTGGTGGCCAAGCTGCTCTATCCCGACGGGAGCCTCCAGGAGGCCGGCGGGATCGTCTGGCGGGATGGCACGGCGTGGAACTACGGCAACGGCGGGGACGCCCACACCGCAGACGTGCTGTCGGTGCGCCCGGTGGACTACGGCTCGGCGGCCGCGATGCTCGTGCGCCGCGAACTGTGGACCGACCTGGGCGGGT
>CALMQC010000070.1 GCA_937871895.1 uncultured Roseateles sp.
ACATCAACCTCAAGGATCCGCGCAACGCGCAGATGATCGATGCGCTGATCGCCACCGCGCAGCCGGCAGCGAATCCGCTGTTCCCCGGCTCCGGGCCGCTGACCGCCGAGAAGAAGGCTGCCATCCTTGATGCGCCGACAACCGAGTACGAGCGGCACATCAAGGGCCTGCCGCAGCCGGAGGCCTGAACGTGAAGGTGATCCTCACAAGATCGAACTCGATCTCAAGCTGGCTGATTCGCATCAGGCTCTCCATCGCCCGCCGCCGTTGGGAGCGCTGGAGCCACGCCCTGGTTGTACTGGAAGACGGGATCATCCAGAGCACATTCAAGGCCGGCGGTGTGCGGAAGGGCCGACTCCAAGACGTGCTCAAGCACGCATCCGTGGCGAACGTCTTGACCATCGACCTGAGAGACGAAGCGGCCGCCGCCAGTTGGCTGCTCGCCCAAGTCGGCAAGCCATACGACTGGCGGGCCTGCTGGGGCCTTGCCATCAGCAGCCGCGAGTGGCGCGACGACTACGCCTGGTTTTGCTTCGAGCTGGTCGCTGGTGCCGCACTGGCTGGCGGGCGAGAGGTGAGCACTGACGCCTCGCTGATTACGGCGCACGACCTTGTGGATCTGGCCCATGGTTGACCTGGACCACGCCCCATCAAGTAGCGTGCTGGCCAGCATCCTTGGCGCTCTGGTCACCTCTTTGCGCTTCACCCCTGGCGCCGGCCTGATGGAGCGGATCAGCAACGCCCTGGCTGGCTCGGCCGGGGCCATCTACGCCACGCCAGCCTTGGTGCAGTGGCTCAGCATCAAGAGCCAGGCCTACGAGAACGGGCTTGCGTTTGCCCTTGGCCTGTTCGCCATGAGCCTGATGGCGGCGCTGACGCAGGCGATCAAAGAGACGCAGTGGGGTCAGGTGCTGACAGCTTGGCTGCAGAAACGGGTGGGTGGTTGAAATGGAGGAAGTCTTGTTCGCCATCAATGGCGTGGCCTGCCTGGCTATCTCGGCCGCGCTGCTTTTCTGTGTCGTGAGCCCAAGGGTGGACGACGGTATCGTGATGAAGATCGGCCTTGGCTGCATGTCGGCCTCCTTCGGCGCGCTGTCGTACCACCTGAGCGACGGCCTTTCAGTTGGCGAAGAGCGAACCATTGAGCGCGTGCTACTCCTGCTCACCATCGGCGTCGCGCTGGTGGCGGCGCCAAAGATCTACCAGGTCGTGCGCCACCCCGGAGATTCGGGGTTCGAGGCATGAATCTGTCGCCCCACTTCACGCTCGCCGAGTTCACAGCCAGCGTCGAAGCGGCGCGTCGCGGCATCAACAACGACATCCCCATAGGGCTGCTCGCCAACGCCAAGCGCACGACGGAAATGCTGGAGCGAATTCGCGCCTTCCTGAGCGAGCGGGCCGGCCGCGATGTGCCGCTCCTCCTGAGCAGTGGGTTCCGGTGCATTGCACTGAACCGCGCCATCGGCAGCAAGGACGACAGCGACCACCCCAAGGCCCTGGCGGCAGACTGGACGGCGCCACTGTTCGGGCGGCCGACAGATATTGCCAAGGCTCTCGCCCCACACGTTGACGCCCTCGGCATCGGCCAGCTCATCAACGAGTACCCGAGCGAGTGGGGAGGCTGGGTCCACACGGGAGTGAGCATCCCGTCCGTGGCCGCAAACCGAGTCATCACCATCACAGCGGCTGGCGTGCGAGCCGGCATTGCGTAGGAGTGAGCATGAAGATCGCAGGCGACAAATTGGCCCACCTGAAGGTCGGGTGCCTCGGTGGCGTGGCGGGTGGCATTGCCGGCCTGCTCGTCGCGAGCTTGTTCGGCGCCATCGCGGGGGTGGATCTGCCAGCTGCTGCGGCTTACGTCTCGGCAGCCACCGGTTCACTGGTGTGCGCCGTCACGGCCGGACTCGTCAAGGAGTTCGCCGACTACCGGGACAACAGGGTCATGCAGGGCATGCACGGCGTCGAGGCCGGGGACGCGGTTGCGACCGCCGCCCCGGGCCTGGCCTTGGCTGCAGCGCTGCTTGCTCTTGCCGCAAATGCTTGAAGCCTGGGCCATCCGGCTGCTATTCGCGGCGCTGGCTGCTGTGGCGGCCTGGGGGCACGGCTTCTCTGCCGGCAAGGATTACGTGCAGGGGAAGTGGGATGCGGCCACCACGAAGGCCGAGCGCGAGGCTAGCGCGAACAGAGAGCGCCAGCGCGAGACCGA
>CALMQC010000071.1 GCA_937871895.1 uncultured Roseateles sp.
GCCGCTACCGCATTTGCGAAGAGCGCGGCACCGGCTTCCAGAAGGTGGTGCAGGCCATCGAACTCTTCGGCCTGCCGCCGTTGCAGATCACCCCGCACGACACCGCCTTCAGCGTCACCCTGAGCGCGCCGCGCAAGTTCGCCGAGATGGGCGCCGCCGAGCGCATCGAGGCCTGCTACCAGCACGCCGTGCTTCAGTACCTCTCCAGCCAGACGCTCACCAACACCACGCTGCGCGAGCGCTTCAAGCTGCACGACAAGCAGCGCAACTCCATCACCAATCTCATCAGCGACGCTGTCGACGCCGGGCGCATCAAGCGCAAGGACACGAACAGCGGCAACAAGTTCGCTGAATACATCCCTTACTGGGCCTGACCGGGTCCAGTCATTCCTCTCCCATGAACCGAGACCAACTCAAGAAGCTGGAAGCCGACCTCTGGGCCGCTGCCGACAAGCTGCGCGCCAATTCCGACCTCAAGGCCAGCGAGTACAGCACGCCGGTGCTCGGCCTGATCTTCCTGAAGTTCGCCGACAACAGGTATCGCCAGCACGAGGCGGCCATCGAGCAGGAGTTCAAGAAGCTGAAGGGCACGCGGGCCGAGCGCAGCGAGCGCGATATCGCCATCGAAAAATGCGGCTTCTACCTGAAGCCCCAGGCGCGCTACGACTATCTGCTCAACCTGCCCGAGCAGGAGAACATCGCCCAGGCCATCCGCGCGGCGATGGCCAGCATCGAGAACACCAAGCCCGAGCTGCTGGGCGTGCTGCCGCAGGAGGAGTACGACCGCTTCACCCGCAGCTCCAAGAACCAGCACATCCCGAAGGACCTGCTCAAGCTGTTCTCCGACATCCCGGTCGATGCCTCGGGCGATGTGTTCGGCCAGATCTACGAATACTTCCTGGCCAACTTCGCGCTCAGCGAGGGCCAGGGCGGCGGCGAGTTCTTCACGCCGCGATCTGTCGTCAAGCTGATGACCGAGATCATCGAGCCGCACGGCGGCAAGGTGTTCGACCCCGCCTGCGGCTCCGGCGGCATGTTCGTGCAGTCGGCCGAGTTCATCCACCAGCACCAGGCCGACAAGGCGGCCGACCTGGACGTGTTCGTCTGCGGCACCGAGAAGACGCTGGAGACGGTCAAGCTCGCCAAGATGAACCTCGCCGTGAACAACCTACGTGGCGACATCAAGCAGGCCAACACCTACTACGAAGACCCCTTCAACGCCTTCGGCGCCTTCGACTACGTGATGGCCAACCCGCCGTTCAACGTGGACGACGTGACGCTCGACGCCGTGGAGAAGGACCGCCGCTTCAACACCTACGGCGTACCGCGCAACAAGACCAAGGCCAAGGGTGCGGCCGGCAAAGACGGCAAGGAAAAAGCCGTCGAGACCGTGCCCAACGGCAACTACCTCTGGATCAACCTCTTCGCCACGTCGCTCAAGCCCGGTGGCCGCGCCGCGCTGGTGATGGCCAACTCGGCCAGCGATGCCCGCCACTCCGAGGCCGACATCCGCCGCACGCTCATCGAGCAAAACCTCATCTACGGCATGCTCACGCTGCCGTCCAACCTGTTCTACACCGTCACCCTGCCGGCCACGCTGTGGTTCTTCGACAAGGGCAAGACGGATGACCGGGTGCTGTTCATCGACGCCCGCAACATCTTCACGCAGGTGGACCGCGCCCACCGCGAGCTGAGCGACGAGCAGATCCAGAACATCGCCCTCATTCCCCGCCTGCACAAGGGCCGCCGCCAGGAGTTCGTGGACCAGGTGGACCGCTACCTGCACCAAGGCATGGCGCAGCTCAAGGAAGCCGCCGAGCACCTGCCCGCCCTGAGCGAGCGCCTGCTGGACGTGCTGGCCGAGGAAGCGGCCGATGCCCAAACCAGCCAAGCCGCGCGCGATGCCATCGCCGCGCTGCAGGCGCAGTGGGGCCAGCTCGCTGCGCTGGCGCAGGCCCAGGATCAGCACGAGCGCACCCGCGGCCAAAAGCACAGCGTGGAGGACCGCAACCAAGCCCAGCACCTGCTGCGCGCCCAGTTCACGCCCTTCTTCACCGGCCTGCATGCGGCGGTGAAGGCGCTGGACAAGGCCATCCGCGAGATGGACAAGCGCAAGGCCGAGGCCGCCAAGGCAGACGGCAAGCGCGCCACCGCCAACCGCCAGACCAAGGGCGTGAAGGCGGCGGTGCAGGCCCTGCACGACGAGCTGAAGGCCGCCGAGCTGTACTACCAGCATGTGAGCTGGCTGCAGGAGCGCTTCCCCAAGGCCGCCTACGAAGACGTGACCGGCCTGTGCAAGCTGGCCAGCCGCGAGGAGATTGCCGAGCAGGATTGGTCGCTGAACCCGGGGCGGTATGTGGGCGTGGTGATTGAGGAGGATGGGAAGACGGAGGAGGAGTTCCTGGCGGACCTCACTGAGGTCGGTGATGAGCTCGCGGAGCTTCAGAGCGAGGCGCATGTGCTCGAAGCCGTCATCGCCCGGAATCTCGCAGCGCTGACGGGACTCTGAACGTGAGGCTGTTTCCCGATCACTGGAAGACGGATTCCGTCAGTGTGCTCTGCACCGATGTCGTGGACTGCGTGAACAAAACAGCACCTGTCGTTGACGGTCCGACTGAGTACAAGATGATCCGCACAACCAACGTCAAGGCGGGTCGAATCAATCTGGACGACTGTCGGTACGTTGACGAGGCCACGTTCGTCAAATGGACTCGACGACGAGAAGGAGAAGCTGGACCACCCGGCCATTGCCGCCCAGGGCCTGAGCGTGGAGCGGGTGGTGCTGGGCTTACTGACGCCCGAGCGGCTGCTGGACTATGTGGAGAACTTCTGCGTGTTCTACCGCGAAACGCAGAAGGTCATCGCGCAGAACCACCAGTTCATCGGCGTGAACAACGCCTTCGAGCAGTTCAGGCGCCGCCGGGAGCTGGGCGGCAGGCTGGGCGTGTTCTGGCACACCCAGGGCTCGGGCAAGAGCTTCTCGATGGTGTTCTACACGCGCAAGATCTTCCGCAAGCTCACCGGCAACTTCACCTTCGTCGTAGTGACCGACCGGGACGACCTGGACGGGCAGATCTACCGCAACTTCCTGCATACCGGCGTGGTGGCGCCCAAGGACGATGTGCGGCCCAAGGGCAGCGCGCAACTGCGCGAGATGCTGGGCAAGAACAAGCGCGTGGTGTTCACGCTGATCCAGAAGTTCCGGTTCGAGAAGGGCAAGGACTACCCGCTGCTGTCCGACCGCGACGACATCGTCGTCATCGTGGACGAGGCGCACCGCACGCAGTACGCCGGCCTGGCCGAGAACATGCGTGCCGGCCTGCCGAACGCGAACTTCCTGGCCTTCACCGGCACGCCGCTGCTGGGGCAGGAGCGCAAGACCAATGCCTGGTTCGGCGACTACGTGTCCGAGTACAACTTCCAGCAGAGCGTGGAAGACGGTGCCACGGTGCCGCTGTTCTACGAGAAGCGCGTGCCCGAGGTGCTGATCCAGAACGACGACCTGAGCGAGGAGTTCGCCGCGATCCTGGAAGATGAGAACCTGGACGGCGAGGCGCAGGAGAAGCTGGAGAAGCGCTTCGCGCAGGAGATGGAGGTCGTCAAGCGCGAGGACCGGCTGGATACGATTGCGCGCGACATCGTCTACCACTTCCCCCGCCGTGGCTACCTGGGCAAGGGCATCGTCATCTCGGTGGACAAGTTCACCGCCGTGACGATGTTCGACAAGGTGCAGGCGCTGTGGAAGGCCGAGATCAAGGCGCTGAACGGCCGCATCACCGCGACGACCAACGACGTGGAGCGCCAGCGGCTGAAGCAGCTCAAGGCCTGGATGAGCGCCGTGCAGATGGCCGTGATCGTCAGCGAGGAAGCGGGCGAGGAAGAGAAGTTCGCGAAGAAGAGCCTCGACATCAAGCCGCACCGCCTGCGCATGAACGCGCTCGACGAGCACGGCCACGACATCGAGTTCAACTTCAAGGACCCGGAGCACCCGTTGCAACTCGTGTTCGTCTGCGCGATGTGGCTGACGGGCTTTGACGCGCCGACGGTGAGCACGCTCTACCTGGACAAGCCCATGCAGGGCCACACGCTGATGCAGACCATCGCGCGGGCCAACCGAGTGAGCGGCCACGAGATCCTGGGTGTGGCCAAGCGGCACGGCGAGATCGTGGACTACTACAACGTCTTCCGCCGCATGAAGAAGGCGCTGAAGGACTACGCCGCCGGCCCTGAGGACGACGAACTGCCGGTGCGGGACAAGAGCCATTTGTTCACGCTGGACGAGGCCATCGAGCAAGGCCTGGCCTACTGCCAAGCCCAAGGCGTGCCGCTGCACGAGGCGTTGGAGCGCGGCGACGTGTTCACCAAGCTGGGCCAGTTCAACGCCTTTGCCGACACGCTGCTGGCCAGCGACGAGCAGCGCAAGTCCTTCAACGTCTACGAGAACACCATCTCATCGCTGTACGAGGCCTGCAAGCCCGAGGTGCTGGGCCGCAAGCTGGGCCGTGTGGTGTCAGCCTTCCAGTACCTGCGCGGCGTGATGGACAGCATCGTCGAGCAGGCCGACATCGAGAGCGCCGTGCAGCGCATCGAGGCGCTGCTGGACGCCAGCGTGGTGGTGGACAACGCGGAGGCCTTCTCTGCCAAGGAGTTCGAGGCGCAGTACAAGATCGTGCAGCGCGGCAAACCCTGGAACCTGAGCACGGTCAATGTCGAGAAGCTGCGCGAGGAGTTCAAGCAGGCGCCGTTCAAGAACATCCAGATCGCCGACCTGCAGGCGTTTCTGCAACGCAAGCTGGCCGAGATGCTGGCGCAGAACAGCACCCGAACGGCCTTCATCCAGCGGCTGCAGAAGGTGATCGACGGCGCTACGTCCACCGAGAACTACTACGACGAGCTGACCGCCTATGCCCAGGAGCTGAAGGAAGAGGCCGAGCGGCATATCCGCGAGGGCCTGACGGAGGACGAGCTGGAGCTGTTCGACCTGCTCAAGAAGGAGACACTGACGCAGGACGAGACCCAGCGCGTGAAGCTGGCGGCCAAGCATCTGCTGAAGCGCCTGGTGGAGGAGCAGCCCAAGGTTCTGATCCAGAACTGGCACCAGAGCGCCCAGACGCAGAAGCAGGTGCGGGCGGAGATTGAGCGCGTGCTGGACGCCGACCTGCCGGAAAGCTACGACCGCACGACGTTCAAGCAGAAGTGCGACAACGTGTACGACCTGGCGGTGGAGTACGCCATCAGGGGCAAGAAATGGGCGGTCTGAGCGCAGCGCCAAGCGCCAAATGACGGCTTACAGGACGCTCTTGTAGGACTGCTCAATGATGCCCACGACGTAGTCCAGGTCTTCCGCCGACTTGAGATAGACCCGGCGATCCATCGTCCAGTTGTAGCCCTCAGGCACTTGGTCGACGAGGCCTCTCGGGTCTTGATAGTCGATCGGGCGAAGATGGATTTTTAGCTGACTCTTGCCGACGTGAACTTCGGCAAAGTTGTTGGAAAGTCTGTAGGCGACGTACAGACTCGTTGCCTTCTCGGCGATCGCATCGTCCAGCGCCCGTACTCGTTCACGGAGCTGCTCGAAGAGCTCGCGCACCGCCGGCGTCGCCTTTACCAGAAGGGCCTCTATCGACGAAGGGCCGCTCTCGGATGGCGAGGTGTCAGCGTGCTTGGCAGGTGGCGCGCCAACCACCGGCTCGTCCGGGAGGTTGATGGGCTCCAAGGCAAAAACGCCGTCTTCGTAGTAGCGGTAACGCATCAGCTCGATGCGCAACGGCACCACTTCAGCGGTGTCGATGTCGAACTTGCTGTACGACTCAGCAATGCAGATGACACGCGGATTGGCCCAATCGAGGCGAATATGCCCAGCCGCCTGCTGACCCAACTTGTCGATCATCAGCTTCTCGAAGAAGCCCGGCTTCTGGGTCTTCAGCCACTTGAGGTAAGACAGCGACTGATTGATGACGTTGTCGTTCCGGTTGCGCTTGTACTCAATGATGACTGGTGCGCCTGCACTGTCCACCGCCAGGGTGTCGATGCGACCACCAAACGTTGTTGAGTACTCAGTTGCCAGGAACTGCAGATCAAGGACTTCCTGCAAATTGGCTTCCACCAACTGCTGCAAGCTGCGCTCCTTGTCCAAAGCACGGGCACTCAGCTTCTTGAGCTTGCCGCTTG
>CALMQC010000072.1 GCA_937871895.1 uncultured Roseateles sp.
AGGCGGCATGGGCGAGGTCTGGCGCGCGCAGCGCAGCGACGGCGCGCACAGCGGCGAGGCCGCCATCAAGCTGCTGCACAGCCCCGGCCGGGGCGATGCCGCCGCCGCACGCTTCCGCCGCGAGGGCGAACTGCTCGCGCGGCTGCGCCACCCACACATCGCACAGCTGCTCGACATCGGCGAGGCCCAGCTCGGGCCTTGGGCCGTGCGCTATCTCGTCATCGAACTGGTGGACGGCGGCGAGCGCCTCGATGCCTACGCCACCGCGCGGCAGCTCGGCACCGCCGAACGCCTGGCGCTGATGCAGCAAGTCTGCAGTGCCGTGGCCCATGCGCACGCCCAGCTCATCGTCCACCGCGACCTCAAGCCCGGCAATGTGCTCGTCACGCCCGACGGCCAGGTCAAGCTGCTGGACTTCGGCGTCGCCAAGCTGCTCGACAACACCGAGGGCAGCGACGAGTTGACCCGCCTCGCCGCCGCCGGCCTCACGCCCGAGTACGCCGCGCCCGAGCAGCTGCACGGCGAACCGGTCAGCGTCGCGACCGACGTGTACGCGCTCGGCGTGATGCTCTGCCAGCTGCTCACCGGCCAGCGCCAGTTGCCCGGCGCGAAAGGGCTGGACGCCGACCTGCGCGCCCTCATCAGCCGCGCCACTCAGCCCCGCCCCGAGGACCGCTACGCCAGCGTGGCCGCGCTGTCCGAAGACCTCCGGCGCTACCAAGATCACGAGCCGCTCTTCGCCCGCGCCGGGCCCTGGCGCTACCGGGCCGGGAAGTTTTTGCGCAGGCATCGGGTGGGTGTCGCGGCCGGCAGCGTGGTCACCCTCAGCCTGCTGGCAGGGTTGGCGGGCACGTGGTGGCAGTGGCGTGAGGCGGCGCAGGAAGCTGAGCGCACGCGGCGCGTGCAGACGGTCATGACAGAGCTGCTGGGGGCCTTCAGCCCAGAGGTGGCGAACCGGTCGGACGTTCCGATGGTCGAGCTGCTGCGCCGCGCCTGGGCTGAGGCCAAGAAGCGACTCGCGGACGACCCGGCTCTGCTGGCCGATGTAGCCAAGCCCCTGGGCCTGCTGCTGAGCCGCGCAGGCGACATGGGGCTGGCTGCTGAGGCGTTGGAGGTGGCCGCGGCGCGACCCGGTGCAATTGCCGACACCGGACTCACGCTCGAGCTCGCCCATGCATGGCGGCGACAAAACATGACCGACCGTGCTCGCCCACTGCTTGAAGCGCTGACCAATAGCGCTGACACCACCGGGCGTGTGGTCGGCATGAGTTACATGGGTGAGCTGGCACTTGAGGAAGGTGACCTTGCTGCGGCAGAAAGCTGGCTCAAGCAGGCAGCCGCCAGCGCTCTACAGCTGGGTGGCCGCGCGCACCCAGGCTATCGGCGAGCTTGTGACGATCTACTTGACCTTGCACGCCAACGCGGGGATTGGGAGGGCGCTCGCCATTGGGCGAGCGAGCAGATCCAAGCGTCGCACGGCCACGCACGTTCGCTGGCGCAAGCGCGCGTCAGCTATGGCGTGCTACTGATGGATTTGGGCGAACTGAAGAACGCGGTCGCCGAGCTGGATGCCGGCGTAGCGAGCCTCACCGAGGTGCTAGGGCGCAAAGATGCCATCACGGTCTACGCCCGCACCTGGTTGGCCAATGCGCTGGCCCGCAGCGGCCGTCATTCCGAGGCCATGGAAGCAGCCACAGCGGCGGTTCAGGACGCCCGTGCTGTGTCCGAACCTTTAGGCTTGCCTTCGGTGTCACTCACCCTACAGCGATGGCGTCTGCGCGGTGACGCGGCACTGCAGGCTCGTGCAGAGTTGCCTGCGTTGGCAGACGAACTCGGGCGCCTCGGTCACCCGGCCGGTCGAGCTCGAGCCCAGGTGCTGCTGGCTGAAGCCCTTCTGCGACTGGACGCCCCAGCCACCGAACCGCAAGCTCTGCTGGCTGCAGCTTGGACGTGGCAGTCGCCCAATCTGCCGCAGGTCGATTCGGAGCGTTGGTTGACGCTGGCTTTGTACGCCCTCACCCACCTGCTCTCGCAACAGCCAGTCGAGGCTCAAGCGAAGATGCAAGACGCCGAAAGCGCCGTGCTGGCGGCGACGCCCGAACTGCACCCTGATCGACTCCGCGTGGCGGCCTTGCGCAACTGGCTGCATGCCCGCGTCTCGGGCGACAGTGAAGGCTGGTTCATCGCGCGCGACCGGTACCTGCAAGCTCTGAATTGGCGCTCAGACGCAGCTTCACTGCGCAAAAGAATCTTGGGGTTGCCTGACCCCGCCCGGCATGCCAGCATCGCCGCGCCCTTGTTGCTACTTTCCACCTGACTGCCAACGACCACCATGCGCCCGCACCTCATTCCCACACTTTTCTCCGCATTCCTGCTGCTCGGTCTACAGCTCACGCCGGCTCAAGCCGCGCCAGACGCCAAGCCCGCCACTTCAGCGGTGCCTGTCGAGAGCGCCTCTCAGCCCACAGCAGGCGGAAACAAGCAGGCACCCAAAGTCAAAGCCGGCGGGACCGGTGGTGGCGGTGGCTCGGCACGCAGTGCCGAGGCCATCGCCATCAAGCCCAAACTGCCGAAGTGCCCGGATCCTTCCAAGTGCCAAGCCGAAGCCGTTACGCCCGGTCAGTAACTCAGCCCTTGGTCACGACCAACTTGACGTCGTACTTGCCGCCATCGCCCACGACGGTCAACGTCTTGGTCTTGGGGCCGGCAGCCACGTTGAGCAGCGAGTTGCTCAGCACGAACTCCTGGGTGCTGCCCACGCGGTCATCAAAGTTCGGCGCGCCGGTCGGGATCTCAAGCGCGCCGTTGATGTCGGCGATCAGCTTCTGCACCTTCTGAGCACGGCTGAGGCTACTTGAGGCCGCGAGCGACGACACCACGGCGCCCTTGACGATGGTGCGCGCCGCCGAGGGCTCGCCATCGTCGTGTTCCATCATGCTCACAAGGATGATGGCGTCCTGCGGGCTCGCAATCGCCTTGGCGCTGCCGCTCGGTCCCCAGGCATTGCGGCGCCAGACGATGCCGGGCAGGTTGTCGGGGTTGAAGCCCGGCTGCAGGGGCATGGTGGAGTGGGTCTCGCCTTTGTCCACGTCGCCCCAGGGCCCATAGCGAGTCACCTCGACGGTGGGCAGCGGGAAGGTCTTGAGGTCAATCGCCGTCACGAGCACATAGGGCTCATCGGCCCCGACCTCATCGGTCTCGATGCGGCACTTGATGTTCTTGACAGCGATGGTGACGGGCAATGCGGCCATGGTGGATCTCCTGAAAGGTCTGTGACGAAGCAGCGGGCTTCATCTACCCACCGCAAGGCCGGCACATGCCGGGCTCAGCAGGACAGACGCAGGGGATCCGGGCCAGGGATCAGGCGGGGAATATTGCCCCGCAGAGCTTCACCGATAGAAGGCTTCGACCTGGCCCTTGAGCTTGATGCACAGCGGCCGGCCCTTGCGGTCCAGCGTCTTACCAGCCGGCACCTTGATCCAGCCCTCGCTGATGCAGTACTCCTCGACGTCGAAGCGCTCCTTGCCGTTGAAGCGGATGCCGATGTCGTGCTCGAACACGGCAGCCACATGGTGCGGGCTGCGCGGGTCCACGCTGAGGTGATCGGGGAGCTCGGGGCGGGTGGTGTCGGTCATGGTCTGGAGAGATTCGGAAAGGGCGAGATTCTCGCTGCTGACAGCTCCTGGCAGTGCCGCGCCCGAGCATGGCGGCCTTCACACACCACGGAGCTGCCATGCACCCCGACTGCCTCATTCTTTACGTCAAAAGCCCTGCCGAGAGCGTGCTTTTCTACAGCCGCCTGCTCGGCCGCGAGCCGGTGGAGCACCACCCGAACTTCGCGATGTTCCAGCTCAACGAATCGACCACGCTGGGCCTATGGGCCGCGCATGACGCCCAGCCGGCCAGTAGCGTGCGCGGCGGTGGCACCGAGATCTGCGTGACGCTGGCAAACGACGCTGCTGTCGAGCAAGCGGCCTCGGCCTGGGAGGCGATGGGCTGGCCGGTGCTGCAGGCGCCAACCGCGATGGACTTTGGCTACACGGCCACCACGGCGGACCCGGATGGGCATCGCATCCGGGTGTTCCGGCCGGCGTGATCAGAGCCCTTCGAAAGGCGCGCACCAATGCGGCAAGCGCGCCAACTGCGCCGACAAGCGCCGGATGTTCGGGAAGGCGCTGAAGTCCAGCTTCGCATCCTGCTCAAACGGGAAGATGTCGCCCACCCGGAAGTCGGCATAGGTGGGTGCGTCACCACCCAGCATCCAGGTGCGGCCGGCGAGGTGGGCATCGAGGATGGGGGCGAGGCGGGCGACCTCACGGGCATAGCCCTGCATCTCGGCCTCGGGCACCACTGGCAGCCGGTAGCGCGGCACGACGATGTGCTGGAAGTAGAAGGCCGAGGTGGCGCGGCCCCAGTGCTTGGCCGTCCAGCTGAGCCAGCGGATCAGCTCGGGCAGTTGCTCGCCGTCGGGGAAGAACTCGGGCCGGCCCGCCAGGCGGGCGAGCTTGCAGACGATGGCGTCGCACTCCCACAGCGTGCTGCCGTCGTCGAGCTGCAGGATGGGCACGCGCAGATTGGGGTTGAGCGGCGCAAAGCGCTCGGACTGGCCCGGTGCCAGCGGCGCGGCTTCTTCGTAGCGGATGGGCGCGTTGAGGTAGCGCGCCGCAGCGACGCAGAGGCGGGGGTTGAGGTTGATCGAGTGGTACAGGGTCGGCATAGCGGGCTTTCAGTCGGCACTGCGGACACGACGAACCGCAGCCAGCGGTTTCGACACGCCCTGCCTCGTCGTCACACCAGGCTGGGTGCGGGCACGCGCTGGTTGGGCGGCAGGTAGCGCATGGCCACGCTGGCCAGGCCGCGCGCATAGGCCGGGGCCACATCGTCCGCGCTGGCGGCGTTGATCTTGAGGTCTTGCAGCAGGCCGTTGTGCAGGCCGTAGACCCAGCCGTGCACGGTGACCGACTGGCCACGCGCCCAGGCGTCCTTGACGATGGTGGTGTGGCAGACGTTGCGGGCCTGCTCCAGCACGTTGAGCTCGACCAGCGCATCCACACGGCGCGCCTCGTCGTCAATGCAAGACAGCAGGCCGGCATGCGTGTCGCGCACGTCCACCACGTGGCGTAGCCAGTTGTCCACCAGGCCGGCGCGCTTGCCCAGCAGCGCCGCCTTCACGCCGCCGCACTGGCTGTGGCCGACGACGATGACGTGCAACACGTTCAGCACATCCACGGCGAACTGGATCACCGAGAGCGCGTTCAGGTCGGTGTGCACCACGAGGTTGGCGACGTTGCGGTGCACGAAGAGCTCACCCGGCAGCAGGCCGACGAGTTCATTGGCCGGCACGCGGCTGTCGGCGCAGCCGATCCACAAATACTGGGGCTCCTGCTGGGCCAGCAGCTTGGTGAAAAAACCTTCCTCGCGGGCCACCATGTTGGCGGCCCACTGGCGGTTGTTGGCGAAGAGGTCGTCGAGTTCTTTCGTCATGGTCGCTATTGTCCTGCGCGAACGGTTTCAGCAGGTTTCTGAAAACAGCTCGCGGCCGATCAGCAGCCGGCGAATTTCACTGGTGCCCGCGCCAATTTGACTTCGGCCGGCGCTGCGCGCCTTAACTTCCGCGAGGCAGAAGTTAGCCTGCGCCGAATCGGGGCTCAGCTTCGACATCACATCGTTTCTGCGAAGAGTTCTCTGCCGATCAGCATCCGGCGAATTTCACTGGTGCCCGCCCCGATTTCATACAGCTTTGCATCCCGCCACAGCCGCCCCAGCGGGTAGTCGTTGATATAGCCATTGCCGCCAAAGATCTGCACGCCCTCGCCGGCCATCCAGGTGGCTTTCTCGGCGCACCAGAGGATGACGCTGGCGCAGTCCTTGCGCACGCGGCGCACATGCTCGGGGCCGAGGGCATCGAGGTTCTTGCCCACGGTGTAGAGGAAGGCACGCGCGGCCTGGAGCACGGTGTACATGTCGGCCAGCTTGGCCTGGATGAGCTGGAACTCGCCGATGCTCTGGCCGAACTGCTTGCGGTCGTGCACATAGGGCACGACGTTGTCCATCACCGCCTGCATGATGCCGATCGGCCCGGCGGCGAGCACGGCGCGCTCGTAGTCCAGACCCGACATCAGCACCTTGGCGCCGCCGTTGAGCGCGCCGAGGATGTTGGCTGCCGGCACCTCGA
>CALMQC010000073.1 GCA_937871895.1 uncultured Roseateles sp.
ACGGCCAACTCGGGCGTCTGGTACCAGAACTTCGGCAACGGCCTGATCCGCTTCTCGGGTACCTTCGACACCTTTGCCCGATAGCCACGTCCTGGACCTGCCCTGGACCTGCGAGAGCGCCCGTGACCGAAACCCTCAAAGCCCTGTGCCTGTGCGCCGTGAGCCTGGGCGCCTGGACCCTGCTCAGCCTGTTGCTTTCGAGAGCGGGCGAGCCGAGCCTGCGCCGCACGCTGGCGGTCCTGGTCGCGCTGTTGCTGCTGCCGCCGCTCAATGCCTATGTGACGCTGGTGCGCGGCTCGGCCTGGACACCGCTGGCCCTGTGGAGCCACTGCCTGACCTGGGCCTACGGCCCGCTGCTGCTGCGCAGCCTGGGGCTGGCCCTGCTCTGGCCGAGCGCGGCATGGGACCGCGCCTGGCATTTGCTGCCAACGGGCCTGGCCCTGGCGGCCGGCGCGGCTGGGCTCGATTGGGTGAGCTGGCCGCCGCTGGTGGCCCTGCTGGCGCTGCAGACGCTCGGCTACGGTGCCTGGGTGGCCCGCGCTGCGTGGCGCGAACGGGTGCGGCTGCGCCAGCTCGCCAGCGGGCACCGCAACAGCCGTGCGCATTGGCTGCTGTACCTCGCCGGCGGCCTGGTGGCGGCCAGCGTTTGGGACCTCGGCGTGTTCGCCGCCATCGAATTCGGCCGCTGGCCGCCGTCCCACTTGCTGCTGGGCTCGTCCCTCGGCATGGCCGTCTACGTCGATGCCATCGCCCTGCTGGCCTTGCATCCGCCCGCCTGGCTGGACGGTGAGCCGGCGCCCGGCCCTGCGCCTGAACCCGCGCCTGAGCCCACACCGCCCCGGGTGGTCGAGCTCAGCCCCGAGGTCGCCCGCGAACTGGCTGCGCGGCTGCAGCAACTGATCCACAGCCACGGCCCGCACCGTGACCCCGACATCTCCCTGCCCCGCCTGGCCGCGCTGATGGACATCACGCCGCACCAGCTCTCCGAGCTGCTGAATCTGCACCTGGGCAGCAGCTTCTACGACTACCTCAACGACTGCCGCCACGCCGACGCCTTGCAGCTGCTCGCGCAAGGCTCGGCCGAGCTGACCGTGGCCGACATCGCCTACCGCGCCGGCTTCAACAACCGCAACAGCTTCTACAAAGTGTTCAAGCAGAAGACCGAGCTCACGCCCTCGGACTACCGCCGCCAGCAGCAACACCAACACCAGCGCCGCGCCTGAAGCGGGCGCCGGGCCTGCTGGCCGCCGCAGCAGGCCCTAAAGTCCCCATCCCTGCCACGCCCGGGATCGACCTTGCTGCAACGCCTCCTGCTGCTGCTGACGCTGCTTGCCCTGTCTCTCAGCGCCAGTGCCGACTCGCTCCAGTTCGGCCAGCGCGTCGCCACTCCGCAAGGCCGCTATGCCGAGCGTGTGTTGAGCTCGGCCAGGCTGCCAGGCACCGCACGGCCGGTGCGCGTGGACATGGCCATCAACGCGAGCCTCGGTGCCGAGGCCTTCTCGATCAGCGCCGAGGGTCAGCGGCTCCGCATCACCGGCGGCGACGCACGCGGCCTGATCTACGGCGCCCTGGAGGTGCGCGATCAGCTGCGCAATGGCACCCGCATCGACCGCCTGAGCGCGCGCAGCCATACCCCCAAGCAAGCCTTCCGCGGCATCAAGCTGAACACCCCGTGGGACAGCTACCGCCCCAGCTCGGCGCTGGACCAGCACACGGCCACGATGAAGGACCCGAGGTTCTGGGAGGCTTACC
>CALMQC010000074.1 GCA_937871895.1 uncultured Roseateles sp.
GGGGGGCGGCCTGATGACGCCGGTCGGCATGGCGATGCTGTACCGCACCTTCCCGCCGGCCGAGCGTGTAGCGGTGGGGCGCATCCTGATGTTCGCCACCATCCTCGGCCCGGCCCTGGGGCCAGGACGGCCCTGAGGGCGCCCAGCCCGTGGGCGGCATCGATGAGTCCAAGTTCAAACGCTTCTGAGGTTGCATGAGCAGCGTGATCGAGTTTGCCGAACCCAGCACCGCCAGCGGTCTGCGCCAGATGCTGCGGCTGGCCTGCGGGCCGGCGCAGTTGCTGGTGCCCATCGATGCGGTGCGGGAAATCCTGGAACACGGCCGGCTCACCGTGCTGCCGCGCACGCCGGACTTCCTGCACGGCGTGATGAACCTGCGCGGCGCGGTGATCCCGGTGGTGGACCTGCACGCGCGCTTTGGCTTCGGGCGGGCCGTGGTGGAAAAGCGCAGCGCCATCGTGGTGGTCGAGGTGCCCGACGCCCAGGGCCATGACATGCTGGCCATGGGCCTGCTGGTGGATGCCGTTTTCGAGGTGCTGGACGTCGAGCCCGCCGCCATCGAGGCCGTGCCGCCGCTGGGCATGCTGGTGCCGCCGGCCTTTGTGGCCGGCATGGTCAATGTGCGTGACAGCTATGCCTGCCTGCTCAATCTGGCGCACACCTTGGCGCCCGCCGAGCTGGCACGCTTGATCGGCCAGGGGCAGAGGGCCGGATGACCAAGCTCTCCGACGCCGCCTTCCGCAGCGTCTGTGACTACTTCTGGAAGATCTCGGGCATCCGCCTGACCGACGCCAAGCGCGCGTTGGTGCTGAGCCGCCTGCACCGGCTGGCTCTGGAGCACGGGCACGACGACCTCGACGCCTTCATCGAGCGCCTGACGCGCGGCCAACTGCCCAAGGCTGCCGAGGTGGCCGTGGTGGACCGCCTCACCACCAACGAGACCTATTTCTTCCGCGAGCCCGCGCACTTCGCCGACTTGCGCGAGCGCGCCCGCAAGCACGCCGCCCAGCACGGCCGCAAGGGCGACTTCCGCGTCTGGAGCGCCGCCAGCTCCTCGGGCGAGGAGGCCTACAGCGCGGCCATGCAGCTGGACGACAGCCTCGGAGACTCGCCCTGGCGCATCCATGGCACCGACCTCTCCACCACCGTGGTGGCGGCGGCCCGCACAGGTCTGTATGCGCTGGACCGCGCGCAGAACCTCTCGACCGAATTCCTCAAGCGCTACTGCCTGCGCGGTGAAGGGCCCTACGAGGGCCAACTGTTGATCGACCGCAAGCTGCGTGCGCGGGTGGACTTCCAGTGCGCCAACCTCACCCAGCCGCTGCCCGATCAACTGCCGATGTTCGACGTCATCTTCCTGCGCAACGTGCTCATCTACTTCGAGCCCGCCGCCAAGGCGGACATCGTGCGGCGCGTGATCACCAAGCTCAAGCCCGAGGGCGTGCTCTACACCGGGCACGCCGAGTCGCTCTCGGGCCTGGGCCTGCCGCTGGCAGCTGTGGCCCCTGCCATCTACCGCCATGAGTAGCTCAGCCGCAGCCCTGCCATCGCAGACCATCGGCTGGCACGCCAGCAGCAGCCCGGTCATCAGCTTGCTGCCGGGCGAGCTCTACTTTGGCCAGCGCCATTTGCTCAAGACCCTGCTTGGCTCCTGCGTTGCGATCACGTTGTGGCACCCGCAGCGGCAACTGGGCGGCATGTGCCACTACCTGCTGCCCCACCGCGTGCGCCGCGCCGGGGAGAAGCTCGACGGCCGCTACGGCGACGAGGCCGTGCTGACCCTGGTCAGCGCCATCGAGCGCGCCGGCGCCAAGACGAGTGACTTCATCTGCCACCTCTACGGCGGGGCTGACACGCTCTCGGGCGCCACGCAGTCCAAGTTCAATGTCGGCGAGCGCAACATC
The DNA here is from genome assembly GCA_937871895.1 of uncultured Roseateles sp. Lineage (GTDB taxonomy): Bacteria > Pseudomonadota > Gammaproteobacteria > Burkholderiales > Burkholderiaceae_C > Pelomonas. Next base: position 1,905 of record CALMQC010000074.1, read on the forward strand.
GAGCAGGCCTGGGCCATGATCGACCGCTACGGCTTTCAGATCGACGGCATCGACGTCGGCGACGACGTGCCGCGGCATGTCAGCATCGACCTGCGCACCGGCCTCGTGGACGTGCGGCGCGGCCCCTCGGTCAAGGCCACCGCGAGGGACAGCTGATGTGCGCCTTGCGAGTCGCTGTCGTCGATGACTCCGCCCTGGTGCGCAAGCACCTGACCGAGTTGCTGGTGAAAGCCGGCATCGAGGTCACCATCACCGCCAGCGACCCACTCTTTGCCTGGCCCAAGCTGCAGGCTGACTGGCCCGACGTGATCGTGCTGGATGTCGAGATGCCGCGCATGGACGGCATCAGCTTCCTGCGCAAGCTGATGGCCGAGCGGCCCACGCCGGTGGTGATGTGCTCAACGCTGACCGAGGCCGGCTGCGAGACCACCTTGCAGGCGCTGGCCGCCGGCGCGGTGAGCTTCGTCACCAAGCCCAAGATCGGCCTGCGCAACTTCCTGGAGGACGCCGGCAACGGCCTCGTCGCGGCCGTGACGGCGGCTGGGCGTGCCAATCTGCGGGCGCTGCCCATGCCGCCTGCGACGCCGCCGGTGCGCGCCCCGCAAGCCCCCGCTGCCGAGGCCGCATCGGCCATGGCGCAAACCACCGACAGCCTGATCGCGCTCGGCGCCTCGACCGGCGGCGTGCAGACCCTGGAGAGCCTGCTGCGGCAATTGGCTGCCCGCAATGCCGCGCCGCCCGGCATCGTCGTCGTGCAGCACATGCCGGCGCAGTTCACCACGGCCTTTGCCGAGCGCCTGCGCGGCTGCACTGGGCTGGATGTGCTCGAAGCCCGCGACGGCGACCGCGTGCTGCCTGGCCGCGTGCTCATTGCGCCCGGCGCCCGCCACATGATGCTGCGCCGCAGTGGGGCGCAGTACCTGGTCGAGGTGCGGGACGGCCCCCTGGTCAACCACCACCGCCCGTCCGTGGATGTGCTGCTGCGTTCGGTGGCCCAATGCGCCGGCCGCAATGCCGTGGGCGCAGTGCTCACCGGCATGGGCGACGACGGCGCCCGCGGCTTGCTGGCCATGCGCAAGGCCGGCGCCCACACCTATGCGCAGGACGAGGCCAGCTGCGTCGTCTACGGCATGCCCAAGGCCGCGATGGAGATGGCGGCGGCCGAGCGTTCAGTGCCGCTGGCGGAGATGGCCGAGGTGCTGCTGGGGGCCACGCAGGCGCCTGGTCAGCGGTGATCCCGCCTCAGCCCGCGCTTGCCTCGGGCAGCCGAAAGCGCGAGACCTCGTCCGACAGTGCGTCGGCCAACTGCTTCATGCTGGCGGCGGCCGCCGCGGTCTGCTCGACCAGGCCGGCGTTCTGCTCGGTGTTTTGCTGCAACTGCTGCACGGCCGTGCCGATCTGCTGGATGCCCTGGCTTTGCTCGCGCGAGCCGTTGGCCACCTCGGCCAGCAGGCCGTCCACCTTGCGGGACTCTTCGACGATGTTTTGGATCGTGCCGGCCGCGCGGCGCACGGTCTGGGTGCCGCTCTCCACGCTCTCGACGTTGGACTGGATCAGGGTCTTGATCTCCTTGGCGGCGCCCGCGCTGCGCTGCGCGAGTGAACGCACCTCGGCCGCCACCACCGCAAAGCCACGACCCTGCTCACCGGCGCGTGCCGCTTCCACGGCGGCGTTCAGCGCCAGGATATTGGTCTGGAAAGCGATGCCGTCGATGGTGCCGATGATGTCGGCGATGCGGGCCGAGGCACTGCGGATTTCCTCCATCGTGCTGGCCACCTCGGACATCACGGTGCCGCCTTCGGCGGCGGTGCCGGCATTGCGGCGCGCCACGTCGGCGGCGGTGGCGATAAGGCCAGAGCCATTGGTGACGGTGGTCGAGATCTGGTCCATCGACGCCGCTGACTGCGCGAGGTTGCTGGCGGCCGCCTCCGTGCGGGTAGAGAGGTCCTGCGCGCCCTGCGCCACTTCGTCGCTGGATTGCACGATGCGGTCACTCGATGCGCGCACCCGCGCCACCACGGTGGACAGCGAGTCCTGCATGGTGCTGAGGTCGTTCAGCAACCAGGCCGCCTCGTCATTGCCCCAAGCACGCGGCCGGTGGGTGAGGTCGCCCTGGGCGATGGCGTTGAGGTAGCGGCGCACCTCGCTCAAGCCGCCGCCCATCACCTTGTAGAACGAGAAGAACAGGTAGCCTGCCAGCAGCAGCGCCACCAGGGCCACCACCGCCACGCAGATCACGCGCTGACGCAGCACGGTGCGCAGGTCGTCCACGTAGGTGCCCGAGCCTAGCACCCAGCCCCAGGGCTCGAAGGCCATCACGTAGGAGAGCTTGTCCACCGGCGCCACGCTGCCAGGGCGTGGCCACTGGTACTCGACGAAGCCCTTGCCCTGGCGCTTGGCCACGTCCACGAAGGCGCGGAACAGGTACTTGCCGTTCGGGTCCTTCAGCTCGCCCACCTCCTTGCCGTTCAGCTCGGGCTTGATGGGGTGCATCACCACCCGGGGCTCCATGTCGTTGAGCCAGAAGTATTCGTTCGTGTCGTAGCGCATCTGGGCGATGGCCTTGCGCGCCAGGTCTTGCGCCTGCTCGCGCGGCATGCCGCCCGCCTCCAGGCCATGGGCCCACTGCAGCACGCCATGCGCCGCCTCGACGTGCTGGCGCAGCGCGTCTTCACGCGCCTCGCGTGCGTCGGCCGCGCCGGTCATCAGCTGCCAGGCCAAGAGCCCCAGCAGCGGCAGCGCAAAGCAGGCCGAGATCAGCAGCGCCTTGCTCGGGAAGCGCAACTGGCGAAACAGCCGCACGCCCGGCGCCCACAGGCCGTGGTGCGCAAAAAAGCCGCTGGACGAGGGAGAACCGGACGAGGCGTAGGACATGGACAGTGCACAAGGTTCGAGTCGGCCGCGGGCGCGCGGCGAGACGAACATTCTGTGCAGCCCGATGCCGCCGCCCGCGAGTCAGCTCCGGCGCGGCGTGACACGCTTCACACCGGTCACTTGATCCGGAAAAAGCGGATGCGCACGGCCGGCCCTTCACTGGCCGGCGCGCCGCCCAGGGTGCCGACAAAGCTGTGCTCGTTGAGCCACTGGTGCGGGCCCAGAGGCGCCTCGAAATTGACGAAGGTCTTGATGTCGTAGACGCCCTCGGCGCGCCGGAACAGGGTGCCCCGGTTGTGGATGTGGATGACGGCGCCGTCGTCGGCCTGGATGAAGTAGCTGGCATCGATGTCGATGTGGCCGTCGGGCCGGATCAGCTGCCAGTCCCAGCCGCCGGGCAGCACCTTGCCCTTGAGGCGTGGCCCTTCGAAGCGCCCGCCGGTGATGGGGATGTACTGGCGCGTGCCGCGCGGCGTGGCGCCCACCGGCACGGCGGCGCCGATGGTGACGATCTCTTCAAAGGCGAACTCGGTCTCGGGCCCGGCGGGCGGCGCGTCGGCGGCGCGGGTGGCGAGAGGGAGCAACACAGCGAGCAGCAGCAGGGAGCGTCGGATCATGGGCATGGTGTTCAACGTGCGCCCTGCGGGGCGGCCCGGTAGTCAGACGGGCTGCGGCCGAAGCGGCGGCGAAAGCGGTTGGTGAAGTAGAAGGGGCTGGCAAAACCCACCATCTCGGCCACGTCGGCGACGGACTGAGCGGTGGTGCGCAGGTAGTGTGCCGCCATCTCCAGGCGCCGCGCCTCCATGTAAGCCTGGGGCGAGAGCCCCGTGCCGCGCCGGAACAGCAGGCAGAACTGCGAGCGCGACAGCCCGGCATGCGCGGCCAGCCGGTCGATATTGAAGGGCGCGGCCAGCTCGCAGTGGAACTGCTCCAGCACCTGCTCGATGCGCGGGTCCATCTCGCGCGCGCCTTCAGGTCGCGCCTGGGCCGCCGCTACGCGCAGCAAAAAGGCTTCCAGCAGGGCCTCGACGATGGGCTCGCGGCCTGGCAGGTCGGGCTCGGTCAGGTTGAACTGGTGCGCCGCCTCCAGCTGCGTCGCCAAGGTGACACGCAAGGACACGTCGGCCACCGCGTGCCGCTGCCAGCGCCGTGCGGGGTCGAACCAGGGCAAGTGGCCCGTCAGTCGGGGTGTCGCCCGAAAGTGCAGCCAGTAGAACTCCCAGCCCATGCGCGGCTCGGGGATGCGGTAGCGGCGCGGATGGCCGGGCGCGAGCAGCAGCAGCTCACCCGGGCGGGTTTGCACGGTCTCGCCGTCGAAGGCCACTTCGCCCTTGCCCCGCAGCGTGAAGTAGCCGTTCCAGTGCGCGAGATTGCCCTCGGCCCAGCGACGGGCTTCGCGCCGGCTGTTGAAGTAGCCGGTCATGGGCATCATGGGCCCGGTCGATCCGATCACGCCGCGCATCGGCCGATGTTATAGGTGGATCACCCGGGCCTTGATTCACGGCGCCGGGGGTGGCTGGCTAGAGTCCGCAGCTCTGCGGCTTGGTACCGCTTTCAGAATTTGGAGATAGCCCGTGAGCCGAGCCCCATTGCCTCTTTCTCTGCCTCGTGCCCTGTTGGTTGCGGTGACGGCACTGCTGGGCAGTGCCCAGGCGGCTCAGACACCGGCCGAGGCGGCGGTGACGCAGCGCGTCGAGGCCCTGCTTCACCGCATGACGCTGGACGAAAAGATCGGTCAGCTCACCCAGCTCGGCGCCGGCACGCCGGGCCCCAACAAGGAAACCACCGACGACCTGATCCGCGCCGGCAAGGCGGGCTCGGTGCTCTGGACCATCAACTCGGCCGACATCGAGCGCATGCAGCGCGTGGCGGTGAAGGAGAGCCGGCTCGGCATCCCGCTGCTGTTCGGCTTCGATGTGATCCATGGCTACAAGAACGTCTTCCCCGTGCCGCTGGGGATGGCAGCCACCTGGGACCCGGCCTTGGTCGAACGCGCCCAGGCCATGGCGGCCAAGGAGTCCTGGGTGTCGGGCGTCAACTGGACCTTCTCGCCCATGGTGGATATCGCCCGCGATGCACGCTGGGGACGCATCGTCGAAGGCGCGGGTGAGGACACCTTCCTGGGCATCGCCATGGCGCGTGCCCAGGTGCTGGGCTTCCAGGGCCCCAAGCTCGGCACGCCCGAGCGCGTGCTGGCCAGCGTCAAGCACTTTGCCGCCTACGGCGCGGCGGACGGGGGGCGGGATTACGACTCGGTCTACGTGCCCGAGGTGCAGTTGCGCAATGTCTACCTGCCCCCCTTCCAGGCGGCCATCGACGCCGGCTCGGGCACGGTGATGTCGGCTTACATGACCCTCAACGATGTGCCGGCCTCGGGCAATGCCTGGCTGCTGCGCGACCTGCTGCGGCAGGAGATGGGCTTCAAGGGCTTCGTGATCAGCGACGCCTGGGCCGTGCATTCGCTGCGCGTGCACGGCTATGCCAGCGACGAAGTGGACGCGGCTGCGCGTGGCTTGCGCGGCGGCGTGAGCATGGACATGGGCAGCAACACCTATCTGAAGCACCTGCCCGGCCTCGTCAAGGCCGGCAAGCTGCCCATCAAGGTGGTGGACGACATGGTGCGTGAGGTGCTCACCGTCAAGGTCCAGATGGGCCTCTTCGAGCGCCCCTATGGCGACCCGGCGCGCAAGGACGCTGTGCTCAACGACCCGGCCCACCGCGCGGCCACGCGCGTGGCCGCGCAGAAGTCCATCGTGTTGCTGCGCAACGAGGGCGGTGCCTTGCCGCTCAAGGCCGGCCTCAAGCGCATCGCCGTCATCGGCCCGCTGGCTGACTCGGCCGAGGACATCAAGGGCTCCTGGACGCTTGAAGCGGCCGGCGCTGCGGTGTCGGTGCTCGAAGGGGTGCGCGCCCGCTGGCCGCAGGCGACGGTCGACTTCGTGCGCGGTGGCGACATGCAGCGCGCCTACCCGCTGCCCTGGGACGCCGAGCAAGGCAAGCCCGCGCCCAGCCTGATGCCCGCAGCCGAGATGGCCGCCGAGCAGGCGCGCGCCGTGCAGGCCGCGCAACAAGCCGAAGCCGTGGTGATGGTGCTGGGCGAGCGCGCCAACATGAGCGGCGAAGCGGCGTCCACGTCGGACCTGCGCTTGGGCGGCAACCAGCAGGCCTTGCTCGAAGCCGTGGTCGCCACCGGCAAGCCGGTGGTGCTGGTGCTGCTCAATGGCCGACCACTGGACATCAGCTGGGCCGCCGAGCACGTGCCGGCCATCGTCGAGGCCTGGTTCCCTGGCACCGAAGGCGGTAACGCGATCGCCGACGTGCTCTCGGGCGCCGTCAACCCGGGTGGCAAGTTGCCGGTGAGTTGGCCGCGCAGCACCGGCCACGCCCCGGTCTACTACAACCACAACCGCACGCATGCGGACGAGACCGATCCCAAGTTCACCTCACGCTACGCGAACCTCACGTCCAAGCCGCTCTACCCCTTCGGCTTTGGCTTGAGCTACACGAGCTTCCGCTACAGCGACATGAAGCTCGATCGCGCGGCGATTCCTTCCGGCGGCCGCCTGCAGGTGTCCGTCACCGTCGAGAACACCGGCGCCGTGGCCGGCGACGAGGTCGTGCAGCTCTACGTGCACCAGCGTTCGGGCAGCGCCGCGCGACCGGTGCGTGAGCTCAAAGGTTTTCAGCGGGTGACGCTGGCCGCGGGTGCCAAGCAGACGCTGAGCTTCACGCTCGGGCCGGATGAGCTGAAGTTCTGGAGTCCCGTCACGCGGCGCTGGGGCGTGGAGCCGGGGCGCTTTGACGTCTGGGCCGGTGGCGACTCGGGCGCCACGCTGCACGGCGAGTTTGCCGTGCAAGCCAAGTGAGGCGAGGCCTCGTCAGCCGATCATCTTGTTGACGACCTGGAGCAACTCCAGCGGGCTGAAGGGTTTGGTCAGGTAGTCGTCTGCGCCCGCTGAGTAGCCGGCGGCGCGGTCGGCTTGCTGGCCCTTGGCACTGAGCATCACGATCTTGGTCTTGCGCAGGCCACTGTCGCGGCGCACGCGGCGGCAGACCTCGATGCCGTCCATGCCGCCCGGCATCATCACGTCGAGCAGGATCAGGTCGGGCCGCTGGGCCTGCGCTTGTGCCAAGGCGGCCTCACCATTGGCGGCTTCACCGAGCTCGAAGTTCTCAAACTCCAGCGTCACGCGAATGAGTTCACGGATGTCGTCCTGATCTTCGACGATGAGTACCTTTTTCACCGTGAGCGCCTTTCTCTTTCCAGGCCAGTATGCCCAAATCGGTCCGCGCCCAGGTGCGCCGCCGGTGCGCAATCGCATCGATTCGTGAATCAATGCAGGGATTGTTCAGGACGCCTCGATGTACGACTCGCCCATCTCAACTTCGCGTACGCGGGGCGTGGATCGCTTCATGCTTTTGCTGATCCTGGCCAATGCGCTGCTCGCACTCTGGCTGGGGCTGGACGGCGGGCGTTGGCTGTTTGCTCTGGGCGGCGCTGCGGCCGTGCTGGCGCCCACCGCGCTCGCGCGCCTGGTGCGCGTCTCGCCGCTGGTCTCGCGCTATTTGCATGTGCTCAGCCTTACCGGCATGGTGGCGCTGCAGTTCCAGCTGGGCAGTGTGGCCATGCTGGTGCCCAATCTTTTCGTCACCTTGGCTGTGCTGCAGATCTACCGCGACTGGCGGGTGCAACTGCTGGCCACGGCGCTGCTGGTGGGCGCCTATGTGGCAGCACCAGGCACCTTTGAGTGGCGTGCCTCAGCGGCGACGCTGGGCTTCCTGGCGGCGCTGTGTGCGGCCACCGTGGCGTGCACCCGCCGTATGGCGGCGGAAGCAGATGCTCGCTTCGAGATGGAGTTCCTGGTCAATGCCATGGGCCGCTCGGGTCCGGTGCGCCTGAACCTGGACGTGGTGCGCGCCAAGTCGGCGGCTGCGGGTCGCCTGAAGGACGCCCAGGGCCGCATGGCCACGGCGCTGCGCCAGGTGCGTGACGTGATCTTCAGCGTGCACGCGGCGGCCGAGGAGATGTCGTCCAGCAGCTCGGAGCTGATGAGCCGCACCAACAACACGGCCAATGGCCTGCGCGATGCGGCCATGAGCCTGGAGCAGATCAACGTCATCGTGCAGGACAGCGTGCGGGCCTCGCGCGAGGCCCGCGAGCTGTCGCAGGCGGCGTCGGGCATGGCGACGGAGGGCGGGCAGGTCGTGGTCAAGGTGGTGGAGGCGATGAACGAGATCAGCAGCTCGTCGAAGCGCATCACCGACATCATTGGCGTGATCGATGGCATTGCTTTCCAGACCAACATCCTGGCGCTGAATGCGGCGGTCGAGGCGGCGCGGGCGGGCGAGGCGGGGCGCGGCTTTGCGGTGGTGGCGGGCGAGGTGCGCCTGCTGGCCCAGCGCTCCAGTGAGGCAGCTCGTGAGATAAAGACCCTGATCAACACATCGCTGGAGAGCGTTGAGCGTGGCAGCAGTCTGGCCAGCCAGGCCGGTGGCGCGATGGAGCGGCTGGTGCAGTCGGTGCAGCGGGTGGGCGCGGTGTTCGAGTCGCTGACGGCGGATTCGTCTGAGCATGCACAAGGCATCGACGTAGTGACCAGTTCGGTGCGCGAGCTGGACGCCGTCACGCGCATGAATGTCCGCACCGCCGAGCGCAGCGGTGACATCGCTTTCGAGCTGCTGGCCCAGGCGGCCAAGCTGGCCGAGGTGTTGAGCGCCTTCCGGCTGGGTGACGACCAGGCCGTGCTGGACCTGAAGGCGGCGGCCGAGGCCTCGCATGCGCGCGAGTCGCAAGCGCGGGCGGATCGTCAGCCTGGTAGCGCTCAAGGCGAGAGCAGCCAGGCCAGCCAGGCGAACGTGGAGTTTTTTTAGGCTGGGTTCAGCCAGGGGAGGCAGGCATGGTGGGATGGCGTTCACTGAATTGGGCACGGGCGGCGAGCCTGTGTCTTGGCCTGCTGCTGTTGGCGCCGTCGCTGCGGGCCGAGCCCGAGTACCAGTTCTCGCCGGTCAACCAGTCGAGCATCGCCACCGTGGCGGCCTACTGGAACCCCATCGTGGGCTATGTGTCGCAGAAGTCGGGCGTCAAGCTCTCGCTCAAGATCGGGCGCACCTCGGCGGACACCACGGCCTATGTGCTGGCGCAGGAGGTGGACTTCGCGTTCACCAACCATTTGTTCAGCCCCGAGCGTGACCCGCTCGGCTGGAAGGTGCTGGCCCGCCGCAACACGCCGCCCTTGCATGGCCAGATCGTCGTGCCGGCCGATTCACCGATCAACGACATCGCCCAGCTCAAGGGGCTGGATGTGGGCTTCCCGGGCCCCGAGGCCTTCATCGCCTACAAGACGACCTATGCCGAGATCCTGCGTCGCAAGGTGGACGTGAAGGTTGTCTTTGGCGGCAATATGGACGGCGCCTTTGCCCAGCTCTTCAGCGGCAAGGTGGCGGCCGTGGGCGCCAACTCGCAGCTGGTGGAGGGCTATGCCAAGCGCGAGGGCAAGCGCTTCAAGGTGCTGTGGAGCTCGGAGGGCTTCCATGACCTGGCGCTGATGGTGTCGTCCCGCGTGCCCGAAAAGGACGCGCAGGCCGTGGCCCGCGCCTTCGTGGACATGGCCAAGGATCCCGTGGGCCGCGAGGTGCTGGCCAGCAGTGGCAAGGTCATCGGCCTGGCGGCGGACGTCGTCTTCGTGCCAGCCGACATTGGCGACTACGCGTCCTACCGACGCTTCTTCCAGAGCGCGCCGCCGCAGCTGCGGTAGGCGGATGTAGGCGGATGAGAGCCCGCTGATGCAGTTGCTGATCCGTGCTCTGACGGCCCTGCTGCCGCAGTCGCTGCTGCGGCGCGTGGCAGTGCTGTATGTGCTGACGCTGACGCTGTTGATCAGCGCAGGCTTGGCGGCCTTCATCGCGCACAAGGCCCGGGCGGCGGTGGAAGACGCCGAGCAGGGCGCAGCCGCCATCTCGGCCCTGATCATGCCGACCCTGACCGAGTCGGCGGTGATCGGCGACTACGACACCATCAAGCGCCTGCTGGCGCGCTGCGTCGAGCACCCGCTCTTTGAGAAGGCGGTGTTCATCGACATCAAGGGCTCGCGCGTCGAGGTGGCGCGGCAGGACCGGCCGGCCCGTGCGCCGCCGGCCTGGTTCACGCGCCAGTTCAGCGACCTGCTGCCGCCCATCAACGATTTCGTCCGCGCCGGGGGGCGCGACTACGGCATCACCCGGCTCACGATGTGGAGCGAGTACGTGGCGGCCGAGGTGTGGTCGGTCGTCACCATCGCATTGCTGTACGGCCTCGTCGGCCTGGTGCTGGGCGCGACGGTGGTGTGGTGGCCGCTGAAGAGCTGGCTGGGCGAGCTGGACCGCGTCTCGGCCATGGGGGATGCGCTGGTGGGCCGCGGCCCGGCGCTGGAGCGCGTGGAGGCTGACGCCGCGCCGCTGGAGTTCCAACGCACCTTCGCCGTCATCAACAAAGTGGCTGCGTCCTTGCAGGCAGAGCGCGCCCAGGCGGCCGTGACGCTGACCGCCATTGCCGAAGGCGTGGCCACGCTGAACGGCGAGGGCGCCATCGTGCTGGCCAACCCGGTGATGGGAGAGCTGCTGCACCGGCCCAGCAGCAGCCTGCTGGGCCAGCGCCTGGCCGAGGTGCTGCCGGCCCTGGGCTTTGCCGGCGAACCGCGCGAGACCTGGCGCAACCGCCGCGTGCACCTGGACGGGCCGCCCGCGTGCACGCTGGAAGCCAGCTTGACGCTGGTCAGCGCCGAGGGCGACCAGGCCGCAGGCTGGGTGCTGGTGCTGCGCGACATCACGCAGCAGCAGCAGCTCGAAGACCAATTGCGCGACGAACTTGAATCTCGCGCCACCGCCATCCGCGCCATGAGCGACCTGCTCGGCCCCTCGACCAGTGTGTCGGTGAGCGCCGAGCACTCGGTGATCGAGCGTCTGTCGCGCCAGGTGGCCGACCTGGTCTCGCGCTTGCAGCGCCAGACCGACCAGCTCGGGGCCATCTTCACGCTCAGCCCCGATGGCTTCATCTCCTTCGATGCCGAGCGCCGCGTGCAGTTCGTCAGCCCCTCGGTGCCCTTGTTGACCGGGCTGGACTCGCGCGACATCCTGCATCAGGACGAAGCCGGCCTGGAGCGTTTGCTGACGCAGCGTCAGGTCAATGCCAGCACGCAAAAGACGGTGTCGCTGGCGCAGTTGCACGAGGACGCGCTCATCTTGCACATGGACCGGCCCATGCAGCGCATCCTGGCCCTGGCCATGCATGCGGGCGGCGGGCGCGAGGTGTCGCAGGTGCTGCACATCCGCGATGTCTCGCAGCAGTTCGAGGTGGACCGGCTCAAGAGCGAGTTCCTGACCACGGCGGCGCACGAGCTGCGCACGCCGATGACCAGCATCTATGGCTTCACCGAGCTGCTGACGACGCGCCAGCTCTCGGCCGAGCGCCAGCGCGAGCTGCTGGGGCGCATCTACCGCCAGAGCCGCGCCATGATGGACATCCTGGACGAGCTGCTCGACCTGGCCCGCATCGAGGCCCGCAGCGCGCAGGACTTTGTCTTCACCCAGGTGCTGCTGGAAGACCTGGCCCGCGAGACGGCCGAGGACTTCCAGCCGCCTGAAGGGCGGACGCCCGTCGAGCTGTTGCTGCAGGCGCCGGGGGTGCAACTGCGTGTCGATGCCGGCAAGCTGCGTCAGGCCCTGCGCAACGTCATCTCCAACGCCTACAAGTACTCGCCCGGCGGTGGCGCGGTGGGCCTGCGCGTCAGTGCCACCGGCGAGGGCTGGGCGCGCATCGAGGTGCGTGACGAAGGCATCGGCATGTCGGCCGACGACCTGGAGCGTGTGACCGAGCGCTTCTTCCGTGCCGACAAGTCCGGCAAGATCCCCGGCACGGGCCTGGGCATGGCCTTGGTGAAGGAGATTGTCCAGCTCCTTGGCGGGCGCATGCACCTGAGCAGTGAGCTGGGCCAGGGCACCACGGTGACGCTGGAGTTCCCGGTGGCGCTGCGGGTAGCCGGCGTGGAGCGCGCACTGCCATGAACCGCCGGGCCGGCACCCGCTGGGTTCGCGCCGGTCTGCTGCCCGTGTTTGGCATCGCGGCCTATGGGCTGGCGGCCCATGGGCTGCTGCACCTGGTGCCGGAGCCCGATTGGTTCTGGGACGTCTGGCGCGACCTGGCCGTGCTGGTGCTGCCGCCAGCGCTGTGGCTCATCTGGCGGCTGCGCCACGGCCTGCACGAGACCCTGGGTCTGACGGCCGCAGAAGGGGCACGCAGCGCGCGCGTGCCGGTGTTGGCGCTGCTGGGCGGGCTGGCGCTGACGGTGGTGCTGGTGGCGCGCATGGAGGCCAGTCAGCAGGCGTTGGCGCAGGCGCACTTTGACAACGAAGTGGCGCGTGCCACGGCCGAGCTGCGCGACCGCATGGAGCGACCGCTTTCGGCGTTGCTGGGCCTGCGGGCGCTGTACGCCGCCAACGCGCAGTTCAAGCGCTTGGAGTTCGTCCGCTACGTCAGCGCCTCGGACATCAGCAACCGCTTCCCGGCGGCGCTGGGCTTTGGCTTCATTGAGCCGGTGCGGCGTGGCGCGCTGGACGCGTTTCTGGAACGCGAGCGTGCCGATGACGCCCCTGACTTCACGCTGCACGCGCCCGGTGAGGCCGGTGAGTGGCTGTACGTCATCAAGTACATCGAGCCGATGACGGCCAACCGACCTGCCTGGGGCTTGAACCTGGGCTTTGAGGCCACGCGGCGCGAGGCCATTGAGGCGGCCATCCAGAGCGGCGAGGCACGCCTCTCGGGCGTGGTCCCGCTGGTGCAGGGCGGCGAGGCGCGCTCGGGGCTGCTGCTGATGCTGCCGGTGCACGATGCCGACGCCATGCTCGACACCCCCGAGCACCGCCGCCATGCGACGGCCGGCCTCGTCTACGCGCCGCTGCTGCTCAGGCGCATGTTCGATGGCCTGGACAGCATGCGGTCGGGCGAACTGGACTTCGATGTGGCGGACGTGACGGCCGCGGGCCAGCCCGTTTCGCTGCGCCAGGCCAATGGCGATACGGCCTCCACGCTGGCCACGTTTCAGCGTGGCGCCAGCGGCACCGCCCGGGCCTACCGCCAGGTGCAGCGCGTGGCGTTTGCCGGCCGGCAGTTTGACTACTACTTCTGGTCCACCGAGGCCTTTGCCACATCGGTGGCGCTGGGCTGGCAACCGATCCGCCTGGGTTTGCTGGGCAGCGTGATCAGCGCCTTCCTGGCCGTGATGCTGTGGCTGATGGCCACCAGCCAGGTACGCGCCCAGAAGCTGGCTGAGCGTATGACCGTGGACCTGCTGGAAGCCACCGCCAAGGTCCAGGCCAGCCAGCAGGAGCGCGAGCGCCTCATCACCAGCCTGAACGAACACTGCATCGTCTCGATCACTGACGTCGAGGGCCGCATCATCGAAGCCAATGCGGCGTTTGAGCAGATCAGCGGCTATGCGCGCGATGAGCTGATCGGCCAGAACCACCGCCTCGTCAACTCAGGGCTCCATCCGCCCGAGTTCTGGCACGGGTTCTGGGACACCATCTGCACGGGCCAGCCCTGGCACGGCGAGGTCTGCAACCGCCGCAAGGACGGCGGCTACTACTGGGTCAAGACCACGGTCATGCCCTTCTTCGACACCGGCGGCCGTGTGGACCGCTATGTCTCCATCCGCACCGACGTGACCGACGAGCACCTGCTGCGCGCCGAGCTGCAGGGCAAGCACGAGCGCTTCAGTCTGGCACTGGAGGGCGGCAATGACGGGCTTTGGGACTGGCTGGACACCCACAGCCAGGCCATGTGGTGGTCGCCGCAGTTCTACCGCCTGCTGGGCCATGAGCCGGACGCCATCCAGGCCAGCATCGCCGAGTTCGATGCCATGCAACACCCAGGAGATCGGGCCCGCACCCAGGCTGCGCTGGCGGCCGCACTGCAGGATGACGCGCCGTATGACGTCGAGTTCAGGCTGCGCACGCGCTCCGGTGACTACCGCTGGTTCCGCTCGCGGGCCAAGGTGTTTCGTGACACCGCTGGCCTGCACCGGCGCATGGCGGGCTCGCTGCAGGACATCCATGATCTGAAGTCCGCCGAGGCCGACTTGTCGCTGCGCAACGCGCAGATGGCGGCGGTGTTTGCGATCACGCCGGATGCCTATGTGTCGATGGACGACACCGGGCATGTGCAGTTTGTGAGCCCGGCCTTCGAGCGCCTGACCGGCCTGGGCGCGGAAGCTGCAGCGCGCCTGGACCTGGAGGCGCTGTTGACGCGGCTGGCGGAGCGCGGCAAGTTCACGCCCGACCTGGCCGCGCACTGGCCGACCGAGCTGGCGGCGGGCAGCTTGAGCTATGAGCCTGCACAAGGCCAGCGCCGCACATTGGGCTTGCGCCTGCACACGGCGCCTGAGGCCGGCCCGGTGAGCAGCCTGCTGCTGATCCACGACATCACGCACCAGGTCGAGGTGGAGCAGATCAAGAGCGAGTTCCTGTCCACCGCCGCACACGAGCTGCGCACGCCGATGGCCAGCATCCTGGGCTTCAGCGAGTTGCTGGCCACGCGTGAGTTCAGCGAGGAGCGCCGCCAGGGCTATCTGGCCCGCATCCTGCGCCAGGCGCGCGCCATGATGGCCATCCTCAACGAGCTGCTGGACCTGCAGCGCATCGAGTCGCGGCGCGGCAAGGACTTTGTGCTGGCGGTGTGCGACCTGCGCGAGCTGGTGCGTGAGGCGGCGCAGGACTATCCACCGCCCGCAGGGCGCGAGGCGCCCGCGCTGCGCCTGCCACCCGAGCCAGCCGTGGTGCGCATTGACCGCAGCAAGCTGCAGCAGGCGCTGCGCAACCTGATCTCGAATGCCTACAAGTACTCGCCGCAAGGCGGGCCCGTGCAGCTGCATTTGCAGCGCGTGGGCGAGGCCTGGCAACTTGACGTGACCGACCATGGCATCGGGCTCACGCCCGAACAGGCGGCGCGAGTGTGCGAGCGCTTTTACCGCGCCGACAGCTCGGGCGGGATCGCAGGCACGGGTCTCGGGATGAGCATCGTCAAGGAAATCGTGGAGCTGCATGGCGGCCAGCTACAGCTGCAAAGCGTTTATGGCCAGGGCACGACGGTGATGCTGCGCCTGCCGGTGCACGAGGGGCCGCTAGACATGCCGCTAGACATGCCGCTAGACACGCCGTGAGGCGCGGCATGGG
The DNA here is from genome assembly GCA_937871895.1 of uncultured Roseateles sp. Taxonomy (GTDB): domain Bacteria; phylum Pseudomonadota; class Gammaproteobacteria; order Burkholderiales; family Burkholderiaceae_C; genus Pelomonas. The sequence continues at coordinate 16,983 of CALMQC010000074.1, forward strand.
CGGTGGCGCGGACACGCGCTTCAGGCTTCGGGCAGGTCGGACATCAGCGTGTCTACCGCGCGCTGGACCACGCTTTCCTCCTCCAAGGCGGTGATCAGCCCATTGGCCAGCAGGGCTTCAAGGGCCTTTCGGGTCAGTGGCAGCCGTTCGTCCAGGTCGCGCCCGACGAAGAAGTAGCTTTGCGAGCTGGGGCTGATCCAGGCCAGCTGGACGGTGTGCCACTCGCCCTGGGTGAAGAGATGGAACCAGCGACCGACGTGCACGCCGGCAAACCAGGCTTCGATGGCGCTGCGCGCGGCCTCGCGGTCACCGCCGCTGTAGAGCGCCACGGGCACGGTGGGCAACTCGCCCCGGTCCACGAGCGTGGTGAGCCAGTGCGTGGGAGGGCGTGAGTCACGCTCTTCCATCAGCTGCTGGACGATGTCTTCGGGCGTCGGCGCCGGCTTGGCCACGACCTCGACGGCCGGCAGGCCGCGCAGCACGCGCCCGTGCATGTCCATCAGGTCCTGGAAGAAGGCGTCGCGGCGCGGTGCGGCGAGCTGGATGCTGTCGCAGCCGGCCTCCAACTGGTGGATGAGGCGGGGCAGGCGCTGCTGAAGTGCGGCGCGGGCGATGCCATCGCGCGGGAGCTTCAGACTCTCCAGCAGCGCATCGACGGCGTCCATGGCCATCTGGGCGGCAGCGGAGTCGTGCCCGTGCTCGGCCATGGCCTGGACGATGACGTCGACCCACGCGGTCTCCAGGAAATGGCGCGTGCGCGCCGAGAGTGGCGCACGCGAGGTCTGCTGCAGGATCTGCTCGCGCACGACGGCGGTCCATTCGGCCCGCTCCTCGCCGCGCGCGAGGGCCTGGATGGCTTCGGCGTGACGCTGCTCGGCTTGGTGGGTCTGGGATTCGATCTCGGCGTTGACGCGCTTGAGCGCCAGCTCAAACAGGCCGACGCTCGGGACCGGCGCATCGGTCAGCAGCTTGGCCTCGGCTTCCATGAAGCGCAAAAAGCCCTGCAGCGCGGGGTCGTCTGAGCGGTCAAAGGTCATGCCGTGCGCGGCCACGCGGTTGAGCAGGTCCCAGGTGGGGTGGTCGTGGCGGCGCAGCAGGCTGGGGTCGGCCCGCGCCATGCGCACCACGGCCACCTGCAGGCGCGCCAGCAGGCCCTTGAGAGGCGGCAGCAGGCGGGGGTCGGCCAAGATCTGGTCGTAGAGCCGGCTGAGCATGTCGGGCCCGGTGCCGCGCACCAGCGGGGCGGCCGGAGCGCCGATGTGGGCATCAAAGGGCGCGGGGCGGGAGTTGACGGCGTCCACCCGGCGGGCCAGGCCATCAAGCGTGCCTCGGCTGGAATTGACGGCGCCCACGCCACGCGCGGCCGCGAGACGCTGGTGGGCATAGCTGTCACGCGCGCCGCTGCCAAAGCCGGCGACCAGGTCGGTCAGCTGGGCGGCGCGCAGGCGCTCGCAGACGCCGCCGTAGAACTTGGCCAGGCGGCGTGCCACGGGCGTGGCGGCGGCGCGCATCAGGTCATGGTGGACCTGGGCATTGACGCCGCTGGCCGCAATGGCCTGGTGCAGCGCCTGGGCGTAGATGGCGGGGCGCAGCGGGTTGTCACGCTCACGCGCCTTGCCGCCACCCTTGAGCGCGGCGAAGAAGTTGCCGATTTGGTAGAGCTCGGGCTTGGCGATGTCTTCGGCGGCATGCACGACATGGGCCACGGCCACGTCTTCCAGCGCCTGCGATTCATCCACCAGGCTGAGCCCGCCCAGGGTGGGGCTGGCGCGCTGGAGCGGGTCGCCGCCATGCAGGGCTTCCTGCAGCGCGGCGAGCAGGCGGGTTTCAAACTCGGCCGCAAAGCGCGGCCGCACGCGGCGCCAGGCCTCGCGCAGCCCAAAGTGCTGGGCATTGGCGTCGAGTTCGTCCTGGATGAGATTGAGCAGGTCGCGCGACAGGCCGCTCACCTCGGTGAGCGCCTCGTTGACGAGATCCTGAGCGCGAAGCTGGGTCATATTCCCAAAATTATCGAATCGCGCTCCGGCCCGAAATGCCCGAACAGGGGTGTTCTGCCCTCAATCCGGCCCCGACCGTGATGCATTGCCGGCCGGTGTGCTCGGCCCTGTGGCGCGCCAGCTTGCCGCTTCGTGCGTGGAGCGCTATGCAGACCGGTGCCAACAACAAAAAAGGGTCGCCGAGGCGACCCTTTTGAGGCGTGAGGCCTGCGTGGACTTACATGTCCATGCCGCCCATGCCACCCATGCCGCCGGGCATGCCGCCGCCAGCAGGTGCTTCGTCCTTCGGGGCTTCAGCGACCATGCATTCGGTGGTCAGCATCAGCGACGCGACGGAGGCCGCGTTCTGCAGCGCGGTGCGGGTCACCTTGGTCGGGTCCAGGATGCCCATTTCGATCATGTCGCCGTAGGTGTCGTTGGCGGCATTGAAGCCGTAGTTGCCCTTGCCAGCCAGCACGGCGTTGACGACGACGGAGGCTTCGCCACCGGCGTTGTAGACGATCTCGCGCAGCGGGGCTTCGATGGCCTTCAGGACCAGCTTGATGCCGGCGTCCTGGTCGGCGTTGTCGCCCTTGATCTCGCCAGCCG
>CALMQC010000075.1 GCA_937871895.1 uncultured Roseateles sp.
CGGCAGAGTTGCCAGTCGGGCAGCACCTCGGCACCGAGCTTTTGGTAGAAGCGGACGGCGTCCTCGTTCCAGCCCAGCACCGACCACTCGAAGCGCCCATAGCCGCGCGCGCAGGCCAGCTCGGCCATGTGCACCAGCAGCGCCTTGCCCAGGCCGCTGCGGCGGTGCGCCGGGCGCACGTACAGGTCTTCCAGGTACATGCCGGGCTTGCCCAGGAAGGTCGAGAAGTTTGTGTAGAAGATGGCAAAGGCCACCGCCTCGCCATCGATCTCGCCGACCAGGCACTCGGCCACGGGCCGGGGACCAAAGAGGTGGGGTCCGAGTTTCTCGGGCGTCACTTCGAGCAGGTGGGTCAGTTGCTCGAACTCGGCCAGTTCCTCGATGAGCCGAACGATGATGGGCAGGTCTTGGGGCTGCGCGGCGCGGATCTGAGGTTTGTTACGCGTAAACATATTTTGAATTTTGGACAGGCCGAAAGCCCACAAAGCCACGGACAGGGATGCTGTCATCGCTGTCGTCAGGCTCTAGAGTAGCCGGCATGTGTGCTTGCTACGTCGCGGTGAATCCGCAGCTTGACGACTTTCTCACTCTGCGGGGTCTGCGCCACCACATCCTGCGCTGGGGGAAACCCGGGACTGGGCAACCAACGGTAGTCGCGGTGCACGGCTGGATGGATGTCGGCGCCTCCTTCCAGTTCATGGCCGACAGCCTGCTGGCCCAGGGCTTCGAGGGCGAAATCGTGGCGCTGGACTGGCGCGGCTTCGGGCTCTCGGACGCGAGTGGCAGCGACGCCTACTGGTTCCCGGACTACCTGGGCGACCTCGATGCCCTGATCGACCAGCTCAGCCCCGACGCCCCGGTGGACCTGCTCGGCCACAGCATGGGCGGCAATATCGCGATGAGCTACGCCGGGGTGCGGCCCCAGCGGGTGCGGCGCTTGATCAATCTCGAAGGCTTCGGCCTGCCCGACAACCCGCCTGACGCTGCACCGCAGCGCCTGGCGCAATGGCTGGACGAGCTGAAGGAGCCCGCCCAGCTCAAGCCCTATGCCAGCCTGGCCGAGGTGGCTGCCCGGCTGCAAAAGAACAACCCGCGCCTGCCCGATGACAAGGCCGCCTGGCTGGCGCCGCACTGGGCACGCGAGACCGCCGAGGGCTATGCGCTGCGCGCCGACCCCGTGCACAAGCGCGTCAACCCCGTGCTCTACCGTGCCGCCGAGGTGGACGCCTGCTGGCGCGCCATCACGGCGCCGACGCTGTGGGTCGAGGGCGCCGACACCCAGGTGCTGCGCTGGTGGGGCGGGCACTACCGGCGCGAGGACTTCGAAGCCCGGCTGGCCCAGGTCGCACAACTGCAGCGCCGGGTGCTGCCCGACGCCGGGCACATGCTGCACCACGACCAGCCGGCCCTGCTGGCGGCCGAGGTCAGCGGCTTTCTTCGCTGAGCCGGGCTTCGGCGTCCAGCCGCTCCATGCGGCGCGCGTAGACGTGCACGATGGCCACAAACCCGAGCAGGCAGCCCTGCGAGGCCAGCCAGAAGGACAGCGGCCAGCCCATCAGCGTCCAGCTCAGTTCACGCGCGAAGTAAACCGGCACGAAGACCAGCAGCCCCCACAGCAGCAACAGGCCCATCGTCAGGCGGCGGGTGCGCTGCCAATGAGTGGCGGGGGCTGTGGCGGGGG
>CALMQC010000076.1 GCA_937871895.1 uncultured Roseateles sp.
TGCACGGCAAGTACACGGTCTTTGCCGAAGGCGTGCGCGGCCATCTGGGCAAGCAGTTGCTGGCCAAGTTCAAGCTGACCGAGGGCCGCGATGTGCAGACTTTTGCCATCGGCATCAAGGAACTGTGGGAGATCCCGGCCGAGAAGGCTCAAGCTGGCCGCGTCGTCCACACCGCCGGCTGGCCGATGACGGACAACACCTTTGGCGGCGGCTTCCTCTACCACCTGGAGGGCAACAAGGTCACGCTGGGCTTCGTGATCGGGCTGGATTACCAGAACCCATTCCTGAGCCCGTTTGAGGAGATGCAGCGCTGGAAGCAGCACCCCGCCATTCGCGCCCACATCGAAGGTGGCAAGCGCATCGGCTACGGTGCCCGCGCCATCAACAACGGCACGCCGCAGGCCCTGCCCAAGCTGGTCTTCCCCGGCGGCGCGCTGGTGGGCTGCGACGCCGGCTTCCTGAACGCCGCGCGCATCAAGGGCAGCCATGCGGCCATCAAGAGCGGCATGCTCTGCGCCGAGAGCCTGGCCGAGGCGCTGAAGGCTGGCCGCAGCCAGGACGAGCTGGCCAGCTACCCGGCGGCTTTTGAAGCGAGCTGGTTGAACGAAGAGCTGCAGCAAAGCCGCAACTTCAAAGCCTGGTTCAAGAAGGGCCAGGCCGTGGGCACGGTGATGACCGGCATCGAGCAATGGCTGCTGCCCAAGCTCGGCGTCAAGAGCCCGCCCTGGACGCTGCACAACACCAAGGCCGACCACGAGGCCCTGCGCCCGGCGGCGGAATGCGCGCCCATCGACTACCCCAAGCCGGACGGCAAGCTCAGCTTTGACCGGCTCTCCTCGGTGTTCATCTCCAACACCAACCACGAAGAGAACCAGCCGGCGCACCTGACGCTCAAGAACACTGCCGTGCCCGTGGCCACCAACCTCGCCCGCTATGCCGGCCCCGAGCAGCGCTACTGCCCGGCGGGCGTCTACGAGTTTGTGAAGACCGACGCGGGCCTGGATCGCCTGCAGATCAACGCGCAGAACTGCGTGCACTGCAAGACCTGCGACATCAAGGACCCGACGCAGAACATCGTCTGGGTCACGCCCGAGGGTGGCGGCGGCCCGAACTACGCGGGGATGTAAGGCTTCAGAGGCCGAGCCGCTGCATCCACGCGGCCACGCCCTGCTCGCCCGGGCGGCCTGAAGCCGTCATGGCCTCCCGAATGCGCACCCGCTCGCTGGCCGCGCGGTTCTGGCTGAGCTTGAACTTGGCCTCCCAGCGCGTCACGTGCAGACGCAGGCCGACGATGGCGCCCAGCAGCTTGTGCTGATAGTCCTCGGGCAGGCCACGCCATTGCGCCGCGTAGCCGGGTTCCATCTGGCCGATCAGGCGCTTGAGCAGCGCGTCCTTCTCGGCCGCGCCGTCCACGATCTCGACCCGGCCCCAGCAGTGCACGGCCAGGTAGTTCCAGGTCGGGACATTGCGCTCATGGTCGTAGTGACTCGGGCTCACGTAGGCGTCGGGCCCACTGAAGGCCGTGAGCAGTTCAGCACCCTCAGTCGCCAGCAGCCACTGCATCTGCGGGTTGGCGCGCGCCCAGTGGCCCTCCAGCACCAGGGCCTCGCCGTCGCGCTGCGCGACCATCGGCATCGGGTTGGCCAGCAGGCCGTGCTCGGGCGAGCTCCCGATCAGCAGCGCCAGCGGGTGCTCGGCCATCAGTTGCAGCGCGGTGGTCAGGTCGGGGTGCGCGAAGTGCTTGGGCAGGTACATGCCGCCCACCCTATCATCCCGGCGCTTCTTGCCGCCCCGCCCTGCCCCCGTGCCTGCTCCCAGCCCTGCCCTGCATACCGTGCAACCGCACGGCGCCGCCGCTGAGGAGGTGGCCGTCGAGCGGCCCGCCGCGCTGACGATCAACGGCATCTCGCAAGCCGTGATGCTGGCCACGCCGCTGGACCTGGAGGACTTCGGCCTCGGCCTCGCGCTGGCCGAAGGCTGGCTGCAGCACCCGGCCGAGTTGCTGGACGTGGAGGTGCAGACCGCACCGCAAGGCCTGGTCGTGCAGATGCAGGTCACGGCGCAAGCCGAGCAGCGCGTGCGCCAGCGCCGCCGCACGCTGGCCGGGCGCACGGGCTGCGGGCTCTGTGGGGTCGAAAGCCTCGATGCCCTGGCCACGCTGGACGTGCCCACCGTCGCAGCTCTGGACCTCGACCCCGCACTGCTGACCCGAGGCATGCAGGCGCTGCAGCAAGCCCAAGTCCTCAACGCCCGCTGCGGCGGCCTGCACGGCGCCGCCTGCCTGGATGCCCAAGGCCACCTGCTGCTGGCCCGTGAAGACGTGGGCCGCCACAACGCGCTGGACAAAGTCATCGGCGCCCTCGCCCGCCAAGGCCGCAGCGGCGCGGGCCTGGCCTTCGTCATCTCCAGCCGCGCCAGCGTCGAGCTGGTGCAAAAGGTGGCGCGCGCCGGGGGCGGCTTGATGGCCTGCGTCTCGGCGCCCAGCAGCCTCGCCATCGAGACCGCACGCCGCGCCGGCCTGCCGCTATGGGCCTTCGTCCGCGAAGGTCGCGCCACACGCTACGCCTAAGCGCCTTGCCAAAGCAGGAAAATCGCAGCCATGGAACAAGCCGTCTTCGACTACACCCAGCAAGACGCCGCCGGCGTCTGCTCCACCAAGCACGCCTGGGCCAAGGTGCCCGCGCCCTTGACGCGGCCTGAGCGTGACGCCCTCATCGAGCGCGCCACCGCCTTGCTCAAAGCCCAGAACGCCGTGCTCGTGGCCCACTACTACGTGGACGGCATGCTGCAGGACCTGGCCCTGGCCACCGGCGGCTGCGTGGCCGACTCGCTGGAGATGGCCCGCTTCGGGCGCGACCACGCGGCCCAGACCCTCGTGGTGGCCGGCGTGCGCTTCATGGGCGAACCGGCCAAGATCCTCAGCCCCGAGAAGCGCGTGCTGATGCCCGCCCTCGACGCCACCTGCTCGCTCGACCTCGGCT
>CALMQC010000077.1 GCA_937871895.1 uncultured Roseateles sp.
GGCCTATTCCGGCTGGGCTGCCCTGCATGCCGGCGCGGACATCACGCTGTTTGATACCTTTGCGCGCCAACACCTGCTGCTGGCCTCGGCCGCAGGTTTGGGCATCACCGACACGACGACGGCCTGTTTTTCGGGCGGCCCCGCCAAGCCGGGGAAGCTCTGTGCCGATCCGAGCGAGCACTTCTACTTCGACGACATCCACCCGTCTGCAGCCGTGCACAACGCGCTGGGTCTGCAACTGGCGGCTGCGGTGCCCGAGCCCTCGACCTATGGCCTGATGGCCTTGGGCCTGATGGGCATCGCCCTGCGCCGGTATCGGCAAAAGGCGGCCTGAAGCGCCGTCAGGGGTCTTGAACGCCCCAAGCAAAAAGGGCCGGCAATGCCGGCCCTTTGCGTTGGTGGCGTGACTCAAGCGGTCAGCATCAAGCGGTCAGCAGCGCGTTCACACGGCGCACATAGGCGGCGGGGTCTTCCAGGTGGCCGCCCTCGGCGAGCACGGCCTGGTCGAACAGCACCTGGGCGAGATCGTCGAACTGAGCGCTGCCATCCAAGCGCTTGACGAGTGCGTGCTCGGGGTTGATCTCAAGCGTGGGCTTGGAGACCGGCGCGGCCTGACCAGCCTGCTTGAGCAGGCGCGCCAGGTGGCCGCTCACGTCGCCTTCTTCCACCACGATGCAGGCGGGTGAATCGACCAGACGGGTGGTCACGCGGACGTCCTTGGCACGTTCGGCCAGGGTGCTCTTCAGGCGCTCTAGCAGCGGCTTGAACTGCTCGGCGGCTTCCTCGACTTTCTTCTTTTCTTCCTCGTCCTGCAGCTTGCCCAGGTCCACAGATCCTTTGGCCACCGACTGCAGCGGCTTGCCCTCGAACTCGTAGAGGTGGCTGAGCATCCACTCGTCAACGCGGTCCACCAGCAGCAGCACCTCGATGCCCTTCTTGCGGAAGATCTCCAGCTGCGGGCTGTGCTTGGCAGCGGCCAGTGAGTCAGCGGTGATGTAGTAGATGGCCTCTTGGCCTTCCTTCATGCGGCTCAGGTAGTCGGCCAGGGACACGCCTTCGTCGGCCTGCGTGGAGGCGAAGCGGAACAGCTTGGCCAGACGCTCCTGGTTCTGGTGGTCTTCGCCAATGCCTTCCTTCAGCACCTGGCCGAAGTCCTTCCAGAAGTCGGCGTATTTCTGCTTCTCGGCCGCGTCTTCGCTGTTTGCCAGGCTTTCGAGCATGCCGAGCACGCGCTTGGTCGAGCCCTCGCGGATGGCCTTCACGTCGCGGCTTTCCTGCAGCAGCTCGCGCGAGACGTTGAGCGGCAGGTCGGCGGAGTCGATCACGCCCTTGACGAAGCGCAGGTAGACCGGCATCAGGCTCTCGGCGTCGTCCATGATGAAGACGCGCTTCACATAGAGCTTGACACCGCCGCGCTTGTCGCGGTTCCACAGGTCGAAGGGCGCCTTCTTCGGGATGTAGAGCAGCTGCGTGTACTCGCTGCGGCCCTCCACGCGGTTGTGCGTGTAGGCCAGCGGCGCCTCGGTGTCGTAGGAGATCTGCTTGTAGAACTCCTCGTACTGCTCGGGCGTGATGTCGCTCTTGCTGCGCGTCCACAGGGCCGAGGCCTTGTTGATGGGCTCCCACTCGTCGGTGACGATCTGCTTGGCGTTGTCCGCGTCCCAGGTCTCCTTGCGCATCAGGATGGGCAGAGAAATGTGGTCTGAGTACTTGCTGACCGTGCTCTTCACGCGCCAGGTCTTGAGGAACTCATCCTCGCCTTCGCGCAGGTGCAGGATGACGTCGGTGCCCCGGCCGGCCTTGGTGATGGGCTCGATGTCGTACTCGCCAGTGCCTTCGCTGCTCCAGCGCACAGCTTGGTCTGCCGGCAAGCCTGCCCGGCGGGTCTCGACCGTGATGCGGTCGGCCACGATGAAGCCGGAATAAAAGCCCACGCCGAACTGGCCGATCAGCTGGGCGTCCTTCTTCTGGTCGCCTTCCAGCTTGGCCATGAACTCGCGCGTGCCGCTCTTGGCGATGGTGCCCAGGTGGGCGGCAGCCTCCTCGGCGCTCATGCCAATGCCGTTGTCGGAGATGGTCAGGGTCTTGGCTTCTTCGTCGAAGCGGATGCGCACTTCGAGGTTCGGCTGGTCCTCGTACAGCGCGGCGTTGTCGAGCGCCTCGAAGCGCAGCTTGTCGCAGGCGTCCGAAGCGTTGGAGACCAGCTCGCGCAGGAAGATCTCCTTGTTGGAGTACAGCGAGTGGGTGACGAGGTGCAGGATCTGCTTGACTTCGGCCTGGAAGGCGTGGGTGTGCTTGGTCATGGCGAGTCTGTAGAAGAAGAAGTCTGAAAGCGAAACGCGGCCCAGGTGGGGCCGCGTTTCGGGGTTTCAAGGGCGCGGGATCAGGATCTGCGGGCCTTGACCGCTTCGCTCAGCACGTCCAGCACGGCCAGCGAATCGTCCCAGCCGAGGCAGGCGTCGGTGATGCTCTTGCCGTAGGCCAGCTTGGTCGGGTCGTCCTTGCCGGGCGTGAACTTCTGGGCACCGTCGTGCAGATGGCTTTCGACCATCACGCCGAAGATGCGGTCGCTGCCGGCCTTGAGCTGGGCGCCGATGTCGCGCGCCACGTCGAGCTGGCGCAGGTGCTGCTTGCTGCTGTTGGCATGCGAGCAGTCCACCATCAGGCGACCCGGCAGCTTGGCGGCTTCGAGGTCGGCGCAGGCGGCGGCCACGCTTTCGGCGTCGTAGTTGGGCGCCTTGCCGCCGCGCAGGATGACGTGGCAGTCCTCGTTGCCGCGGGTCTGGATGATCGAGACCTGGCCGTTCTTGTGCACCGACAGGAAGTGGTGGCCGCGCGCGGCTGCCTGGATGGCGTCCGTGGCGATCTTGATGTTGCCGTCGGTGCCGTTCTTGAAGCCAATGGGCGCCGAGATGCCCGATGCCAGCTCGCGGTGTACCTGGCTCTCAGTTGTGCGCGCGCCAATGGCACCCCAGGAGATCAGGTCGCCGATGTACTGCGGCGAGATCACGTCGAGGAACTCGCTGGCCGCCGGCATGCCGAGGCGGTTGATCTCCAGCAGCAGGTGGCGCGCAATGCGCAGGCCCTCGTCGATGCGGAAGGTCTCGTCCATATACGGGTCGTTGATCAGCCCCTTCCAGCCCACCGTCGTGCGCGGCTTCTCGAAGTAGACGCGCATCACGATCTCCAGCGTGTCGGCATAGCGCTCGCGCTCCACCAGCAGACGCTTGGCGTACTCCATGGCCGCGGCTGGGTCGTGGATGGAGCAGGGGCCGATGATGACCAGCAGGCGGTCGTCCTTGCCGTGCAGGATCTTGCGGATGCGCTTGCGCGTGTCGCCGATCAGGGCCTCGGTCTTGGTGCCGCTGATGGGGAAGAAGCGGATCAGGTGCTCCGGCGGCGGCAGCGGCGTGACGCTGGCGATGCGCTCGTCATCGGTCTTGCTGGTCTTGTCTTCCACCGCATAGCGCGGCTGGGACTCGGGGCTGGAGACGGCTTTGGCATTCATCGGGGCACCTGGATGTGAGGGGTGGGGCTGGAAAAGAAAAAACCGCCGGGCTTTGAGGCCGGCGGTTTCTAGGAGTTTGGTTTGCGCTTACGCGTTCAAGTCTCCTGCGCCGGTGTGGGGCAGAACCAAAAGAACGCAAAAAAATAGACGGCGCGGGACATGGGGTTGGAATGTAGCACGGGGCCTAAACAAGTAGCACTTCGGCGTGGGCCAAGCCTGCCTTCGGGGTCAGGCCGTACCGCCCACCGTCAAGCCGTCAATCCGCAGCGTCGGCTGCCCCACGCCCACCGGCACGCTCTGGCCTTCCTTGCCGCAGACGCCGACGCCCGAGTCCAGGGCCATGTCGTTGCCGATCATGCTGACGCGGGTCAGGGCGTCGGGGCCATTGCCGATGATGGTGGCGCCCTTGACGGGGTACTGGATCTTGCCCTTCTCGACCCAGAAGGCCTGGCTGGCCGAGAAGACGAACTTGCCGCTGGTGATGTCCACCTGCCCGCCGCCGAAGTTGGTGGCGTAGAGGCCGCGGTCGATGGAGGCGATGATTTCCTTGGGGTCGTCCTTGCCGCCGAGCATGTAGGTGTTGGTCATGCGCGGCATCGGGATGTGGGCATAGCTCTCGCGGCGGCCGTTGCCGGTGGGCGCGGTCTTCATCAAGCGGGCGTTCATCGCGTCCTGGATGTAGCCCTTGAGGATGCCGTCCTCGATCAGCACATTGCGCTGGCTGGCGGCGCCTTCGTCGTCAACGTTGAGCGAGCCGCGACGATCGGGGATGGTGCCGTCATCGAGCACCGTGACGCCCTTGGCCGCCACGCGCTGGCCGACGCGGCCCGAGAAAGTGCTGGAGCCCTTGCGGTTGAAGTCGCCCTCCAGCCCATGCCCCACCGCCTCGTGCAGCAGCACGCCGGGCCAGCCCGGCCCGAGCACCACGACCATCTCGCCGGCCGGGGCGGGGCGGCTCTCCAGGTTGGTCAGCGCGGCCCTGACGGCCTCGTCCACATAGCTGGCCATCATGGCCTCGGTGAAGTAGGCCAGGCCAAAGCGGCCACCGCCGCCGCTGGAGCCCACCTCGCGCCGGCCATTGCTCTCGGCAATCACGGTGAGCGACAGCCGCACCAGCGGCCGCACGTCAGCCGCCAGGGTGCCGTCAGCGCGGGCGATCAGCACCACCTCGTGCTCGGCCGCCAGGCCCGCC
>CALMQC010000078.1 GCA_937871895.1 uncultured Roseateles sp.
GAGGAGTGCGGCATGAATACGCGCAGCCTCGCTCGCTTCGGCGTCTACGGCTTCCTGCTGTCGGCAGCGGCCTTCTTCCTGGTGCCGCTCTATGTGATGCTCACCACCTCGTTCAAGAGCATGGACGAGATCCGCGCCGGCTCCATCTTTGCGCTGCCGCTCGCGCCCAGCCTCGACGCCTGGCGCGCCGCCTGGAGCGAGGCCTGCACGGGCGTGGACTGCGGCGGTGTGAGCGTGGGCTTCTGGAACTCGGTGACGATCGCGATCCCTTCCGTCGTGCTGCCGCTGCTGCTCGCGGCCATCAATGGCTATGCGCTGGCGTGGTGGAAGCCGCGCGGCGCAAATTGGCTCTTCGGCGCGCTGATGGTGGGCGCCTTCATCCCGATGCAGGTGATGGTCTACCCGCTCGTCAAGCTGATGGCGGCGGCGGGGCTCTACAGCAGCCTGCCCGGCATCGTGCTCGTGCACCTGGTGTTCGCGATGCCGGTGATGACCCTGCTCTTTCGCAACTACTACGCCGGCCTGCCGCAGGAGCTCTTCAAGGCGGCGCGCATCGACGGCGGCGGCTTCTGGCGCATCTTCTTCCAGCTGGTGCTGCCCATGTCCACGCCCATCCTGATCGTCGCGGCCATCATGCAGATCACCGGCGTCTGGAATGACTACATCATGGGCCTGACCTTCGCTGGCCGCGAGCACCAACCGATGACCGTGCAGCTCAACAACCTCATCAACACCGTGACGGGCGAACGCCTCTACAACGTCAACATGGCCGCCACCATCCTGACCTCGGCCGTGCCCCTGGCCGTCTACTTCCTCTCGGGCCGTTGGTTCGTCCGCGGCATCGCAGCCGGGGCTGTGAAATGAGTGGCGTCAACATCCAGCAGCTGAGCATCCGCTTCGGCAGCAACGAGGTCATCAAGGGCCTGGACCTGCAGGTCCACGAGGGCGAGTTCCTGGTGCTGCTCGGCCCCTCGGGCTGCGGCAAGTCCACGCTCCTGCACGCCATCGCGGGCCTGATCGACGTGAGCGGCGGGCGCATCGAGATCGGCGGCAAGGACATGACCGAGGCTGAGCCTTCGGCGCGGGGCATCGGCATGGTGTTCCAGTCCTATGCGCTCTACCCGACGATGACGGTGGAGCGCAACCTCTCCTTCGGGCCGCGCGTGTCGGGCGTGCCGAAGGACGAGATCGCCCGCCGTGTTCAGCGCGCCGCGCAGATGCTGCACCTGGAGCCCTTGCTCGACCGCAAGCCCTCGCAGCTCTCGGGTGGCCAGCGCCAGCGCGTTGCCATCGGCCGGGCCATCGTGCGTGAGGCGGCGGTGTTCCTCTTCGACGAGCCGCTCTCCAACCTTGACGCCAAGCTGCGCGCCGAGCTGCGCCGCGAGCTCAAGCTGCTGCACCAGCAGCTCGGCAACACCATGGTCTATGTCACGCACGACCAGGTCGAGGCCATGACGCTGGCGAGCCGCATCGTGGTGATGAAGTCCGGCGTGATCCAGCAGATCGGCACGCCGACCGAGGTCTACGAGCGGCCAACCAATCTCTTCGTGGCGGGCTTCTTGGGCGCGCCGTCGATCAACCTCGTGCCGGCCACCGTGAGCCTGAAGGGCGACGCCGCGCAGCTCGACGGCGCCTTGCCCGTGCGCCTGCCGGCCGCTGGCCTGCGTGACGGCCAGGCGGTGGTGCTCGGCCTGCGGCCTGAGCATGTGACGCTGGCTGATGCCGGCGCTTACAGCGGCGTGGTCGAGCTGGTGGAGCCCATGGGCAACCACCAGGTGGTGTGGCTGCAGTGCGGGGGTCAGACCTTGTCAGCCCTGGTGCACGACGGCCGGCAGGTCGAGGCCGGCGCGACCCTGCGCTTTGACGTGCAGCTTGGCCAGCTCTCCGTCTTTGACCAGGCGAGTGAGCAGCGCGTCACGCTCGGCGAGGTCGGCTAGATCCCGCTGTCTCGCGGCGCCTACACGCCGCAGACGCCCAGACCGGGAGTGTGTGTCGCTTGGCACGGACCCGTGCGTCCGCGCTGCCTTGGCGCGGGCGCAGCGCCCTATATTCAGCCGGCGGCGCTGCGGCAGTCTGGCGCCGGTGTTGGGCCCGTTCACCCTGCCTTGAGACGCCGCCCCGGAGATGACCCCTCCGGCGCCGGCCTCCGCACACACCCATGAAACCCTACGACAAGCATCTGGGCATCTGGCGCTTTGGCATCACGCTGGCGCGGCGCTTTCGCTTCTCGGTCAAGCTGGGCTCGTTGACGCTCCTGCTCGTCCTGCCCATCCTGGCGCTGACCTTTGCCTTGGTGCAACGCCAGAGCAAGGAGCTGGCCGCGGCCCAGGCCGAGGTGCAGGGCCTGACGCTTCAGCGCTCGGTGCTGCAACTGCTGCAAAGCGTGCAGGAGCATCGGGTCCAGGTCTTGCGCGCAGGCGCGGGAGGTGACGGCCAGCTCGCTGCCGCGCGCAAGCAGCAGGCCGAGGCCCGGCAGCGCATCGAGGCGGCCGTGGCCGCCGCCGGCCAGGCCGAGCTGAAGCGCGCCTGGGCGCCGACAGCCCAAGCGCTGGAGCGCCTGGGTACAGAGGCCAAGTCTGCCGATGCCGCCACCAGTGCGGTGTTGCATGCCAGCGCGGTGCGCACGCTGCGCTCCTTCCAGGCCGTGGTGGAGACCGAATACGCGTTGCGCCTGGACCCCGACGACACCACCCAGGCGCTGACCCAATCGCTGGGTGCCGCGCTGGCGGCGGCGGACCAGGTCTCCGTGCTGCGCGCCGCGCGCTTTGGCAAGGCTGACGAAGTGGCCGGGGCCGCCTTGCTGCTGCCCTATGGCCAGGCCATGGACGAGCTGGCCACGCAGCGTGAGCGGCTGGTGGCACAGGGCCTGCAAGGCCTGGGCCTGCAGGCGGCCATCGACGCCGCCGAGGCCCTGCGCCAGGCCGTGAAGGACGCCGCCGGTGACCCAAGCAGCTTTGACGCCCGAGGCGAAGTGGCTGCTGCCGGCTTCAAGGCCCTGCAAGACCAACTGGTGGCCGCGCTGGCCACTCAGCTGGACGCCCAGGCCCTTCGCTATGCGACACGCCGCAACCTGATGGCCGGCGGCGCCCTTGTGCTGCTGCTGGCGCTGACCTACCTGCTGGTCACCTTCTACAAGAGCTTCACCATCGATATGCGCCGCCTCAGCTACGCGCTGCGTGAAGTGGGGCATGGCAACCTGCGCGTGGTCTGCACGACGCGCGGAAAGGACGAGCTCGGTGACCTGGCGGACCTGCTGCGCAGCATGGTGGCGGACGTATCCGCCATGGTGGCCGCGGTGGGCAGCGACGCCGCCCTGGTGGCCCACGTGGGGCGCGACCTCTGTGAAGGCAACGAGGAGCTGTCGGCGCGTACCGAGCAGCAGGCCGTCAACGTGGCGCAAACCACCGGCCGCGTGCGCGACCTGGCCAGCACCGTGGCGCAGAACGCGCAGGCCGTGGCCAGCGTCAACGATCAGGCCGTCACCGTGCGTGACGTGGCCGAAGCCGGCGCCGGGGCGATGGAGAAATCCATCCGCTCGGTCGAGGCCATCCAGGTCACCGCGCACCGCATGAACGAGATCATTGGCGTGATCGACATGCTGGCCTTCCAGACCAACATCCTGGCGCTCAACGCCGCCGTGGAGGCGGCGCGGGCGGGCGAGCAAGGGCGCGGCTTTGCCGTGGTGGCCACCGAGGTGCGGACGCTGGCGCAGCGTTCGGCCACGTCGGCCAAGGAGATCCGCTCGCTGATCCAGTCGTCGTCCTCCCAGGTCGAGACCAGCGTGGCCTTGATCAAGTCGGCCGGCGAGGGCATGGCGCGCATCGTCAGCGGCATCCGCTCGGTGTCCGACGGCGTGTCGGGCATCTCAGCGTCGAGCCGCGAGCAAAGCGCGGGCATCGGCGACATCTCGGGCGCCATGGCGCGGCTGGACGACATCACCGGCCAGAACTCGCAGATGGTGGTGCGCGCCGTCGAGCAGACGCGCGGCCTGGAGGCACGGGCTTCGTCGCTCTCGCACGCGATTGGCAACTTCAAGCTGCAGCAGGGCGTGGCCGACGAGGCCATGGAGCTGGTGACGCGGGCGCTGGACTTCCGCCGCCGCTGTGCCTCGCGCGATGACTTCCTCAAAGGCCTGACGGAGAAGGACAACGCCTTCTTCGACCGCGACATGTATGTCTTCGTGCTCGACACCGGCGGCACCTACCGTGCCTTTGGCGGCAACCCCGCCAAGGTCGGCACGCGGGTGCAGGACATCCCTGGCGTCAAGGGCCAGCAACTGCTCGACGACATCATGGCCCAGGCTGCGCGCGGCACGGGCTGGGTCGAGTACGACATCGCCAACCCCACGACCGGCGTCGTGCAGGCCAAGATGTCTTATGTCAGCCCCATCCCGGGTTTCGACGGCCTGGCGCTGGGCTGCGGCGTCTACAAGAACTTGATCGCCACCTGATTGCGGTCCAATGGCAGCCACTATGTCCCGGCTGCCTCCCATCACCGACGCCACCGCGCCTGCGGCCAGCCTGCTTGCAGCCTTGCAGGCCGAGCGGCGGGCCTATGCGGATGCCTACTGGCTGGACCTGCCTGGCCCCGCCGTTGAGCTGGGCACCTTCGTCGAGGCCTTCTACACGACGCGCCTCTTCAAGCTGGAGCGACTGGTGCTGCGCCTCGCGGGCTTGGGCTCGTCAGATGCCGATGCGCGAGCCCTCGCGCGCGGCGAGCGTGAGCGCTTTGCGGCCTGGCGCGTGCTCACGCGGCGCGAGCCCGAGCTGCTGCTGATCGACGTCAACGGCCGCACCTGCTCGTGGTTCCAGGTCGAGCCGCAAGCCGGTGGCGGCACACGGCTGTGGTTCGGCTCCGCCGTGATCCCGGCGCGCATCTCGGCCTCAGGCGAGCCGGAGCTCGGCTGGCTGTTTGATGTGCTACTCGGCTTTCACCAGCACTACTCGCGCGCTTTGCTCAAGGCCGCTGCGGCCAGGCTGTCCAGAAAGCGCTGACGCTGAGCCCGCAGCCCAGCGGCGATGCGGTCCCAGATGTGCGCCGGAAAGGCGGCGGGCAGCAAAGGCTCCACCTGCGCCAGTGCCGGCTCCACGCGCTCCACCAAGGCCAGCATCTGCGCCCACACCGCAGGGCCCCCCGCGCGCGCCGCCAGCGCCTGCCAGTGCCGGGCCTGGATGCCGGCCAGCGCGTAGTGCGCGTTCTTGCCGCGCAAGGCCATGGCCAGTTCGGCCTGCCGCCAGCGGATCTGCCCGGGCCCGTCGCCCACGTAGGGGTGGATGGACAGCACGTCGTAGAGCGGCGTGCTGACGTAGCGGCCTCCGGGGCGCAGGAAGATCGAGAAGTTCTTGGCATGCCCGTCGGTGGCGGCCAGCAGCCAGAAGGCGAGCTGGGTCAGCGCAAAGCCAGCGAGGTCCGTCGCATCCTGGCTGCCGGATAGCAGGCGCAAGCAGGCGTCGATGCCGGGTCCGCCGTCCTGCTCGTACTTGTGGGTGGGGGGCAGGCCAAAGGCCTGGCAGAAGTCCTCCTGCGGCAGCCGCGCGATCCAGGGTTGGCCCGTCTCGGGGTGCTGCTGCAGCGCGCGGTCAAAGCGCGTGACGGCGAGGGCCTTCTGGTCCTCGAAGTGCCAGATCTCGGCCGGCGCGACGGGCAGCCCGAGCGCGTGGCAGAGCAGGGCGCACAGCCACTCGTTCTCGACCGAGTCGGCCAGGTCCACTCGGCGGCTACCGCCAGCCAGACCCAGCGGCAGCTTCAGGATGTGCGTGGTGGGCGTGGCCCCGAGCGGGCGCCGCCAACGGCCTTGGTGGCGCAGCAGCGCGGTTTTCTCCTGCGCGCCGGCCAGCGAGATGCGCAGCCCTTCAGCGGCGGTGCCCTGTGCCCCATCGCCCGCCGCGCCGCGCAGCAGGGCGGCAATCTCGGCTTCACGCAAGGGCGCACTGTCGATGCGGTCCCAGCCTTCGGGCACCAAGTCCTCGGGCAGCAGCTGCACGGCACCCACGCAGTCGCGCCCAATGGCCTGCAACAGATCAAAGGCCCTTGTAGAGCCGGTGCGGTAGCGGGCGGCGATGCGCTCGCGGATGCGCGGGTTGTCGGGCAGCAGGTTGTCAAAGTAGTGCGCGACAACCGGCCCACGCAGCGCCTGTGTGGCCGTCAGCGGCAGTGAGACCGACAGCGCCCGCCCTCGGGGCGAGGCCACCCAGGCCGGGTCATAGGTCAGGTGGTGCTGGCCGCGCTCCACGCGCCAGCTGCCCACGCGCTCGCCATTCATCCAGATGGCCAGGCTCACCACTCACCCCGCTTCTCCTCGACACGCAGCGGCGTGGCCGGCGACTCGGCGCTATAGCTCAGCGTGCCCGCGCGCACCACCAGGCTGGCACCCAGCACCTGCAGCACCTGCAGGATCTGCTGCAGGCTCACCGCGCCCGGCTTGGCCTCGATCTCGACCACGCGCGCCTGGCTGACGCCGAGCAGCGCGCCCAGCTGCGACTGCGTGAGTCCGCGCTGCTTGCGCAGCGCTTTGAGCTGTGGGCGGAGTTGTTCGGCCAGGGCGAGGGGGTAGTCCATGGGCCGCAAGTTACCGGCCCATTCTTGTATTGTCAATAAACAAGCTTGAGCAAGTTTTTGCCAAATACAAGTTAAAACCAATACTGCGCTTACCGCGCCACAGCCCCCCGCATTGACCGCGCCACATAGGCCAGCCCTGCCACCGTCATCGCGGCACCGACGATGAAGCTGGGCAGCACCTGGGTCCAGCGCAGCGCCTCGCCCTTGAGCACAAGCAGCATCAGCGCGTTCTGCCCGAGGCCGGGAACCCAGTAGTGCCAGGGGGCTTCGGCGCCCGGGTTCATGATGGTGACCAGGGGCGTGAGGCTGACGGCCATCATCACGACGGAGCTGCCGGCCTGGGCTTCCTTGAAGGTCTTGCTGCGGATGGCAAAGGCCATCAGCACGGCCGAGATGCCTGCAGCCATCGGGATCTGCAGCAGCCAGAAGGCCAGCGCCTCCCACCAGCCGAACTGGAACATGGCCTGCAGACTGTCCGAGCGGATCAGCCACTGCGCGGGAATGAAGCCCACGCTCGTGAGCGCCGCCACGCCCAGGCCCAGCAGCGCCACGGCGCCCCACTTGCCCAGCACCAGCGCGCCGTGCGGCACGGGGTTCATCAGGAGTGGCTCCAGTGAGCCGCGCTCGCGCTCGCCGGCCGTGCTGTCGAGCGCGGCGGTCAGCGCGCCATAGAGCACCGCCATCATCACGAACATGGGCAGCATGCCGGTGATCTGCGAGGCGCGGGCCTGGATGCTGGCGAGGTCGCGCTCCTCGATGTCCAGCGGGGTCAGCATCTCGCCCGAGACGCCGCGCAGCATCAGAGTCAGGCCGGCGCGCTCGTGGTTGAAGGCGTAGAGCAGGCCCTTGACGCTGCCCACACCGGCGCGGGCGCGCTGGTTGGCGCTGTCACTCACCACTTCGACGACGGCGGGTTCGCCCTTGGCGATCTGGGCCTCGAAGTCTTTGGGCAGCACCAGCACGGGCTCGGTGATCTGGCTCTTGCGCAGTTGCTGCTCGTAGTCGGCCGGGGCAGCCTTGATGGTGTAGTTCTGGCGCTCGATGAAGTTGATGAGGCTGGGCGCGTGGTCCATGCCGGCCACCATCACCTCGCGGCGTTCAGCCTGCGCCTCAAAGCTCGCGATCAGGCCCGAGATCACGGCCAGCATCAGCGGGCCGGTCAGCAGCGCGGGCAGGGCCAGACGCAGCAGCGTGCGGTGGTCGCGCACCGCGTCGCGCAGCTCTTTGAAGAAGACAATGAGTGCCTGATTCATGCGGCCTCCTGCTGTGTGGGGAAAGCCAGCGTCACGAAGGCGTCCTCAAAGCGCGTGGCGCCCGCCATGTCGAGCAACTCGGGCACGCTGCCGCGCGCCACGCTCTTGCCGTGGGAGATGACGACGACCTCGTCGCACAGCAGCTCCACCTCTTGCATGATGTGTGTGGAGAAGACGATGCACTTGCCGCCGCCCTCGGGGCTGCGCAGCCAGCGCAGGGCCTCGCGCAGACCCCGGGTGGCCAGCACGTCGAGGCCGTTGGTGGGCTCGTCGAGCACGATGTTGGCGGGGTCGTGCACCAGGGCGCGCGCCAGGGCCGTCTTCATGCGCTCACCTTGGCTGAAGCCGTCAGCCCGGCGGTCGAGGATGGCCTTCATGTCGAGCAGCTGGGACAGGGTCTCGGCGCGGGCGTTGGCGGCGTCTTCGGCCATGCCTTGCAGGCGGCCGAAGTAGGCGATGTTCTCGCGCGCGGTGAGGCGCGGGTAGAGGCCGTGCGCGTCGCCGAGGATGCCCATGCGAGCCAGCGCGGCGCGGGGTTGTTGCAGCACGTCGATGTCGTCCACGCTGATGCGTCCGGCGTCGGGCGGGAAGAGTCCCGCCAGCATGCGCAGTGTGGTGGTCTTGCCGGCGCCGTTGGCACCGAGCAGGCCGGTGATGCGGCCGCTCTCGGCGCGCAGGTTCACGCCTTGCACGGCGTGCACTTCACGGCGGCCCTTGCGCTTGAAGGCGCCGGTGCCGGGCACGACGAAGCGCTTGTGGAGGTCGTCGATGTGGATCATGGTGTTGGCAGCTTGAAGTCCAGCGGGCGGGGCGTGCGGGTCGCGCAGGCGGCGTCTTGCGGCAGGGCATCAGGGTCCTGCTTGGCATCGATGAAGCGGAACACGATGTCCCGCATGCACGGCAGGGCCGTCACGCCATGGCCAGCCTCGGGCACGACGATGTGCTGCACGCGGCCCTTCTCCTGCGCTGCCAGGCGCGCGGCCACACGCTCACCGTGGCGCGGCGGGGTCACGGGGTCAGCGCCACCGCTGAGCACGAGCACGGGGCTGGGCGCGGGCGGCACTTCGTAGAAGCCCTCGGGCACGCTGCCGCGTGGCCAGGCCTTGCAGGCCTCGCGGTAGAGCTGCTGGGTGTCGGTGCCGAAGTCGGCGCCCGGGCGGTCGGTGGCGGCATCCAGGCGCGGCAAGTCTTCGGCGCAGACGACCGAGAAATGCATGCCGGCGGCCAGCTTCATGCCCTTGCCGCCGCCCAGCGCGCCGGCCAGGCCGAGCAGGCCTTCGAAGCGGTTCTGCGTCACGGCCAGCTCGATGGCCTCGGGCAGCGCGGCGGCCAGCGCCGGGGCGTAAAGCGGGCCGCGCACGGCGCTCATCAAGAGCCGGCGGTCGAGCGTGAAGCGCTCCGGCTTGCCCGAGATGGGATGCGCCACCGTCACGCTGCGCGGCAGCGAGGCCAACAACGCCTGCCACTGTGTGCGCAGCTGCGGCCGGGCCTTGGCGTAGGCCTCGAAGAGGCCGTCGAGCGCGGCCTGCGCGTCGGGCGACATGGTGGCCGGTAGCGCCATGTCGGGCGGGGCGATGCCGTCAATCACCGTGCGGCGCACCTTGCTCGGGAACTGCCGCAGGTACTCCAGCGCGGCACGCGTGCCATAGCTCGCGCCGATCAGGTTCCACTGCGGCACGCCAAGCTGCTCGCGCACGGCGTCCATGTCCTGCATGGCGAGGGTGGTGGTGAAGAAGCGCAGGTCGCCATAGGGCAGCTTTTGCAACGCGTCGCGGCAGGCCAGCAGGCGCTGCATCTGGGCGGCAGGGTCCAACTGGTCGACCACCGGCAAATTGCGCTCGTCAGGGCACTGCAGCGGCGCGGACTGGCCGGTGCCGCGCTGGTCGATGAAGACGAGGTCACGCCGGTTGCCGAGGCGGCTCATCCGCTGCAGCACCTTGGGCGCGACGTCGATGGCGCTCTGGCCAGGCCCGCCGGCCAGGAAGAGCACGGCATCGGGCCGCTTGTTGCGCGCCATGGCGGGCACCACGAGGTAGTGCACGTCGATCTGCGGGCCGTCGGGCCTGGCGGGGTCGAGCGCGCGCCGGACGCTGCCGCATTGCAGCTCGTTGGGCACGCCCTCGACCCGGCAGGGCTTGAGCGGCGCAGGGGCCGCGATGGCGGTACCGACGGCGCCCAACAGCAGGGCGGCGGCGAGGGAAGAAAGAAGCGGGATCTTCATGGGGCGCATTGTGGGCACGCGCTGCGGCGCGCGCGGGCTGGCGTGGGCTGAATCGACGGTGGGGCCGACGAATGGAGGCGGGCAGCGGCCAGCGGCAGCGGCTACCGGCCACCGAGCAATCAAAGCGAGTCGTACAAGGCGCTGTAGATCTCGGGCCGGAAGGCGTGCGCCACGGGGTCGTAGACGCCAAAGCCCGAGGCCAGCTCCCAGTACATCCAGGGCAGGCCGCGCTCGGCCGCGAGGCTGCGGAAGGCCTTGAGGTAGCGCACGCGTGCGTCGAGCGGCGCCTTGCTGTAGGCGCCGAACTCGCCGATGAAGACGGGGTAGCCCAGACGCTTGGCCTCGGCCACGGCGGTGTCCATGGGGCCACGGATGGCGGCGAGCTGGGTCGCGTCGCAGCAGTCCTTGCCGGTGGGCAGCACGGGGCTGACCCAGTCGGCGCCCTGGTGCGTGAAGCTGAAGGGCTCGTAGTGGTGGACGGTCAGCAGCAGGTTGGCGTCGGGCGGCAGCACGAGCTTGGGCAACTGGCTGGCGTTGTTCCAGCCTACCGGGCCGACGACAACGATGCGGTCCGGGTTGGTCTCGCGGATCACGCGCAGCGCGCGGGAGAAGAGGTCGTTCCAGCCGGCCTCCAGCGTGCCATGGGGTTCGTTGTAGGGCTCAAATATCAGGCGCTGCTTGTCGGCGTTGGCAAAGCGTGCGGCGATCTGCTTCCACATGGCCAGGAAGCGGGGCTTGACGAGCTCGGCGGCCACCAGGCCTTCGCTCGCGGGCGGCGCGTCACCGTCGAGCTGGGCGTAGTGGTGCATGTTGAGCACCACGGTGGCCCCGCGCGCCAGCAGCTTGTTGACGACGCTCTCGACACGGGTCAGGAAGACCGGGTCGATGGTGGCGGCCGCGTCCTTGCTGGCGTGCGCGCTCCAGCGCACCGGCAGGCGCACGGCTTTGCCAATCCCACCTGTGGCGCCGACGAGGTTGATGAACTCATCGTCGGCCTTGAGGCCCCATTCGCCCTCGGTCGGCGCTTCGAGCATGTTGCCGAAATTGATGCCGCTGGCCAGTGTGGCGGCGGCGGCTTTGGCGGCGGCCGATGCGCCGGGCGCGGTGCCGGCAGGCAGGGGCGGGTAGGCGTCCATGGGGTCGCTGCTCAGCGGCACATTGGGGCTGGCCATGGAGCCGCTGCTGCCACCGCCGCCACCGCAGGCCACCAGGAGACTCAAGGCCAGCGGGGCCAACCAGGAAGGGCGAGTGGGGTACAGCATGGTGGCGCAGCGACGGCAGAAGTGCGTGGCGCCGCACGCTATCAGCCCAGGCTGTCGAGCCGCATCGGGGCGAGTGTGTAGCGCCTCGCTCGGTAAACAAAAAGAGGCCCCGCAGGGCGAGGCAAAGAAAAGAGGCCCCGCAGGGCGAAACAAAGAAAATAGGCCCCGCAGGGCCTCTTCGTGTCGTGCGCGCTGGGCGCTCAACGGCAGGTTCAGACGGCGACGCCAGCCGCCTTGCGGCGCTCGGCAAGCTCGGCGGCCATCTTGAGCGTCTTCTCCTTGGTCAGGGTGCAGAAGGCGATGGCGATCGCTGCGCCCAGGAAGATCAGGCCGGTGATGATGCTGGACGAGACCACATAGCCGTGTACGGCATTGGGTGCCGCAGGCAGCTTGGTGTCGTAGTCGAACAGGCCGGCCATCAGCCACAGGAAGGTGGCCGAGCCCAGCGCCAGGCCAGTCTTGAGCGCGAAGCCGATGGTGGCGAACACGATGCCCGTGAAGCGGCGGCCGGTCTGCCACTCTGAGTAGTCGGCAGCATCGGCGTACATGGCCCAGGCCACGGCCACGGTGGGCGCATAGACGATGGAACCGAGCACCGCGAGGCCCAGCATGCCCCAGGTGTTGGTGGGTGCCAGCAGGTAGTAGGCAAACGAGTTGAGCGCGCTCAGCACGAAGCCCCAGAGGATCACGTTCTTCTTGCCGAAGCGGGCCGACATGCCGCTGGACAAGATGATCACCACCAGCGTGGTGGCAAAGCCCGCCATGTTGATGATGCTGTTGAACACGTCGGCCGTGTTGGTGGCCGTGTCCTTGGTGCCGTGCAGGATGTAGCCCAGCATGTCGGCGAGGCTGCCGGTGGATTCCATCTGCGGCGTGGACAGGCCCAGCGCGGCGACGAAGTCGAACATTGCGCCCTTGTCGGCGTAGTGGTGATAGAAGTTGTAGTGCGCGCCGCCGCGGTAGGGCAGCATCGCGAAGTTGAACAGCGTGTAGGCCACGAGGGCGATCCAAGGGCCGTTCTTCAGCAGGTCAGAGAAGTCCTGCTTGGGCGAGGAGGTCGTCTCGACCACGGGCTTGATGCGCTCCTTGGTCGTGAAGAAGGTGACCATGAAGAGCACGAAACAGAGCACGGCCCAGATGGTCATGGTGACCTGCCAGCCATGCTGGCGGTCAGCGCCTTGTGCGAACTTGGCCACCAGCGGCAGCGTGAAGCCACCGACGATGAACTGCGCCACGTTGACCGAGACGAAGCGGTAGGAGTTCAGCTTGGTGCGCTCGTTGAGGTCGGCCGTCATCACGCCACCGAGGGCGGAGTAGGGCATGTTGTTCATCGAGTAGAGCGTCATCAAGAGGGTGTTGGTGATGCCGGCGTAGGCGATCACCATGCCCGTGCTCCAGCCCCAGCTGGGGTCCGGCGTGGTGTAGGCCGCGATCATCACGACGACCCAGGGCACGGAGGTCCAGAGGATCCAGGGGCGGAAGCTGCCCCAACGGGTCTTGGTGCGGTCAGCCAGCACGCCCATCACGGGGTCAAAGATGGCGTCCCACAGGCGCGGCCACAGCAGGATGGCGGCGGCGGCGTTGGCCGAGAGGCCGAAGACATCGGTGTAGAAGTTCAGCTGGAACAGCACCATCGTCATGAAGACGAAGTTCGCGGCGGCATCGCCCGCGCTGTAGCCGGCTTTCTCTAGGAAGGATAGTTTGTGTCCCATGGATGTCTCCTCGTGGGGCGTTCGTTCTAGGGGTGGCGGAGTATGGCCGTCTAGCGCGCGGCCTGCATTGGGGCTTTCAAGGCCCAAAACGTAAACAACCCCGGCACGGGGGCCGGGGTTGCGAGGGGCTCAAGTGCTTAGATGAACTTGTTGCACCAGTTTTCCAGGAACTCCTGGCGGCCGGAGGCCGGGGCCTTGTCGACATTGCGCTCCAGGGCCATGTTGGCGACGGCGTCGAGGTTGCTCTTGCCGGCCAGCACGTCCTGCGCCCAAGGGGCTTGCCAGGTGGCGTAGCGGTCTTCCACGAACTTGGCCATGGTGCCGTCCTTGATCATCGCTTCGGCGATCAGCAGGGCGCGGGCGCAGACGTCCATGCCGCCGATGTGGGCGTGGAACATGTCTTCGGCGTCGAGCGACTGGCGGCGGGCCTTGGCGTCGAAGTTCAGGCCGCCGTGGGTGAAGCCGCCGCCTTGCAGGATGTAGTACAGGGCCAGCGCGGTTTCGGGGATGTTGTTGGGGAACTGGTCGGTGTCCCAGCCGCACTGCATGTCGCCGCGGTTCATGTCGATGGAGCCGAAAATGCCCAGCGAGTTGGCGATGGCGATCTCGTGCTCGAAGCTGTGGCCGGCCAGGGTGGCGTGGTTGGCTTCGATGTTGACCTTGACTTCGTTCTCCAGGCCCCACTGCTTGAGCATGCCGTAGACGGTGGCGGTGTCGAAGTCGTACTGGTGCTTCGAGGGCTCGCGCGGCTTGGGCTCGATCATGATGAAGCCAGGCAGACCGATCTTGTACTTGTGCTCGACGACCATTTGCAGGAAGCGGCCGAACTGCTGGGCTTCACGCTTGAGGTCGGTGTTGAGCAGGGTCTCGTAGCCTTCACGGCCGCCCCACAGCACGTAGTTGATGCCGCCCAGGGTCTTGGTGGCGTTCATGGCTTCGCGCACTTGCAGTGCGGCCAGCGAGAAGATGTCGGCGTCGGGGTTGGTGCCAGCACCGCTCATGAAGCGACGATGGCTGAAGGCGTTCGCGGTGCCCCACAGCAGCTTGATGCCGGTGTCGGCTTGCTTTTGGCCGAGCACGTCGACCATGGCCTTCAGGTTCTCGACGGATTCCTTCGGGGTCTTGCCTTCGGGGGCGACGTCACGGTCGTGGAAGGCGTAGTAAGGCACGCCCAGCTTGCTGATGAAGGCGAAGGCTTCGTCGGCCTTGGCCTTGGCGGCTTCCATCGGGTCGGCGATGGTGAACCAGGGGCGCTCCAAGGTGCCGCTGTGGCTGAACGGGTCGAAGCCGTTCCAGCAGAAGTTGTGCCAGTAGCAGACGGCGAAGCGCAGCTGCTCCTTCATGGTCTTGCCCAGCACCACGCGGTTTTCGTCGTAGTAGCGGTAGGCCAGCGGGTTGGAGGTGTTGGGGCCCTCGTACTTGATCGGGGCGATGTTGGCGAAGATGCTCATAACAGGTCTTTCAGGCGGTTGTGAGTGGGGGTGAGGAAAGGGTGGAGGGCGCGCCCAGGCCAGGCTCGGGAGCCTGGGCCATCGGGCGTGTCAGGTGGTAGCGGACATAGGCCGCCGCGCCCATCGCCACGGCGTCGGCGCCGAGGGACGAGGCTTGCACCATCGGGGGCGTCAGCTGGGCGCTGCTTGCGTGGGCACGCAGCACCTGCTGGGCAAGTTCGAGCAGGGTCGGCCCCAGGCGCATGGCCGGGCCGCCCACGATGATGCGGACGGGGTCGAACGCGACCCAGAGGTTGTTCAGCAGGATGCCCAGGTGGCGACCCGCGTCCTGCAGTCGCCACAGCGCAGTGGGCTCGGCGGCATCGACGGCTTCGGTCAACTGGGCCAGGGTTTGATCGCGGGTGAGCAGCGCGCGGAACCCGATCAGGGCCTCGGCACAGCCGCGGCGGCCGCAGGAGCACAGCGGCCCGCGCGACTGCAGCACCATGTGCCCGACCTCGCCGGCAAAGCCGCGCGCGCCGGTCAGCAGGGTGTCGCGCACCACCACGCCCGCGCCCACGCCCCAGCCGAGCGAGACATAGACCAGCGGGCCCGAGCCGGCATTGCTGGCGGGCCCGAACTCATGCTCGGCCAGCACGGCCATGTCGGCTTCGTTCTGCACCAGCAGCGGCAGGTCGGCCAGGGCCGTGCCCTGCCAGGACTGGCGCAGCCACTGGCCCACCGGCACATTGCGCCAGCCCAGGTTGGGGGCGAAGTGCAGCAGGCGCAGGCTTTCGTCCACGCCACCGTGCAGGCCCACGCCCACGCCCAGCACGCGCCGGCCGCGCAGCGCGCGGTCCCGGGTCAGCTGCAAGGCTGCGTCGGCCACGGCGGCCAGGCAGGCGGCGGCTTGGGAGGGGTCGGCATAGGCCAGGGTGGTGGTGGCCAGGGTCTCGCCCGTCAGCGTGGTGGCCACCAGTCGGGCCTCGTCCACGCCCACATCAATGCCCAGCAGCGCCAGGCGCGTGTTGTCCACATGCAGCGGGGTGGGCCGGCGCCCGAGGCCGCCGGTGGTGACGGTCTCGGCCTCGCTCAGCCAGCCTTCCTCGACCAGCTCGCGCACCAGCATGCCGACGGTGGACTTGGTCAGTCCCAGGCGCACGGCCAGGTCGGCGCGCGACAGCGCGGGCTCGCGGCAGAGCATCCGCACGAGGGCCATGCGGTTCATCTGCTTGACGAGCTGCTGATCGCCGGTCATCAACATTGGAGGGGCCTGCTGCTTGAGAGGGGCGGAGAGGGTGGGGTCAGGCGGCGTACTTGCGCGCCACGTCCATCAGGGCGTGGTAGGCCGGCTTGGGGGCCAGCTGGCGGTCGAACATCAGCGGTGCTTCGACGCGCGGCTTGGGCCAACCATTGAGCCAGGAGTGCGCATCGCTGATGCCCCACACCAGCGTGGCGCTGACCAGGCGCTTGCGCATCAGCAGGTCCATCAGGCTGCGGTAGCGCTCGGCCTGGTCGGCCAGCAGCTCGGGGGTCACGGCTGTCACGGCGGTGCCTTGCAGGCGGTCATTGATGGCGAAGTCCAGCTCGGTCACGTGCTGGATCACGCCAGTCGTGGCCAGTGCGTCGATCGAGGCTTCCACCTCGGCCAGCGAAGGCTGGACGCGGGCGCAATGCATCTGGTGGCCGACGCCGTCGATCTTCACGCCGCGTGCCTTCAGGTCCTTGACCAGTTGCAGGATGGCGGCGGCCTTCTTGGGGTTCTGGGTCTCGTAGTCGTTGTAGAAGAGCAGCGCGTCCGGGTCGGCCTTGGCGGCGGCGCGGAAGGCGATCTCAATGAACTCGGGGCCGATGATGTTGCGCCACGGCGAGAGGCGATAGCCGTTGGCGTCCGTCGCGTGCTCAGGCTCGTCGTAGACGATGGCCTCGTTCACCACGTCCCAAGCGAACACGCGGCCCTTGAAGTGGCCCACCACGTCGGCGATGTACCGCTCCATACGGGCGATCAGCTTGGCGCGGCTCACGTCGGCGTCGCCGTCCTTGAACATCCACGCGGCGGCCTGCTGGTGCCAGACCAGGGTGTGGCCACGCAGCGGCATGCGGTGCTTGGCGGCAAAGTCGGCAATCGCGTCGCCACCCGCGAAGGTGTACTCACCCTCGCGCGGCGAGAGGTGCATGGGCTTCATCGCGTTCTCGGCCACCAGGATGCGGAAGTGGTGGGCGATGTGCGCGGCCAGCTTGGGGTCGGCCAACTGCATCGGCGTGACCGCCGCGCCAAAGGGCATGCGCGCCGCCGCAAAGGCAGCGCCCAGCGAGGGCACCACCCCGTCTTGGGCGAGGGCCGCCGACATCAGCGGAGACAAGCCACCCAGGCCCAAGGCCAGGGGAGTGGCGGCAAATTGGCGGCGGGACAAGGACATCAGGGCGCGGCCGGCGTTGGCCGATCTAGTGAGTTCGACGGACGAATTAAATACCAAAACCCCCGAAGTCGTCGCCTAGGGTAGACCCGGAGTTCCAGTCGTG
>CALMQC010000079.1 GCA_937871895.1 uncultured Roseateles sp.
AATCCTGTCGTCTGCAGGCCAGGGTCGATGCCGAGAATTCGAGTCATGGCGCCCTCATTGGCAACTCAAAGTACCAGCGCACCGAGTGGAAGAACACCGGCGCGGCAAAGCACAGCACCGCGATGCGGTCCAGCAAGCCCACCGCACCGGTGATGGAGCTGCGGTTGCCCCAGTAGCGCACGCCGGCATCGCGCTTCAGGGCCTTCATCACCAGGCCGCCAAAGCCGGCGCTGCCTGCGCTGAGGAAGGCCATCACCAGGGCTTGCCCGGGCTTGAAGGGCGTGATCCAGTAAAGCAGGGCGCCTACCAAGGCACCGGTGAGGGCGCCCGTCCACCAGGCCCGCATCGAGAAGCTGCGGCTGATGCGCCGCGCCACGGGCCGGCGGCGCAGGCTGCGCCGGGCCAGCTCCTGGGCGATCTGCCCGGTCGCCACCACCATCACAAAGAAGAACAGCAAGAAGGCGCCGCGGCCCCGGAAGCCGGGGAAGTCGAGCAGCAGCAAGGCCGGCGCGTGGGAGAGGCCGTAGACGCACAGCATCACGCCCCACTGGATCTTGGCGTTGCGTTCCAGAAAGCGCTGCGGGTCGTCGGCCAGCGCGCTGACCATGGGCAGCACCAGGAAGCCATAGACCGGCAGGAAGATGGCAAAGAGATCAAAGAAGCGCGCGCCGCAGATCAGGTACTGCGCGGGCAGCAGCACGAAGAAGGCGACGATCAGCGAGCGGTGGTCGCTGCGCTGGGTGTGCACGAGGGTGATGAACTCGCGCAGGCCGAGGAAGGAGAACACCGCAAACAGCAGCGTGGCCCCGAGCGGCCCGGAGATCCAGGCCATCCAGAACAGGCAGCCACCGATCCATGCGGCGCGCAGGTCACGCCGCGTGCGCGCCCAGCCGCGGCTGGTGCCGGCGCGCACGTCCTCGGGCCGCTCGCGCAGCGAGTGCAGGAAGAGCGTGATCGTCAGCAGCGCCAGGAAACCAAACAGCACCACGAAGAGCAGGGCCACCTGCTCGCTGCTGCTCAAGGACTTGAGCCAACGCATCAGGCGGCGACCTTCTCAGCCCATTCCGGGTTGGGCCGCTGCGCCAGCAAGGCCTCGCGGGCGCGCACCAGGAAATCCGCCTTGCTCTCGCCGGGCTGCAGGCTGATCGGCTCGCCAAAGGTGACGGTGCACAGGATGGGCACAGGCACGACCTCGCCCTTGGGCATCACGCGCTGGACGTTGTCGATCCAGGTGGGCACCAGGGGCACGTGCGGGAACTGCTCGGCCAGGTGGAAGAGGCCAGCCTTGAACGCCTGCGGCGTGCCCGTGTGCGAGCGCGTGCCCTCGGGAAAGATGACCAGGGAGTCGCCATGGCCGAGCGCCTCGACCAGCGGCTCCAGTGGGTCTTCCTCGGGGTTGGCGCGCGTGCGGCTGACGTAGATCGCGTTGAAGACGGCACTCGTCAGCCAGGTCCGAAAGGCGCTCTTGGCCCAGTAGTCGCGCGCCGCGATGGCGCGGGTCTGGGCACGCAGCTCGTGCGGGAAGGCGGCCCAGATCAGGACGATGTCGAAATGGCTCTGGTGGTTGGCGAAGTAGATGCGCTGCTCGGGCAGCGGCGGGCAGCCCTTCCAGTGCCCTTGCGCGCCGGTGATCAGGCGCGCGATGAAGCTCAGCAGCTGGCCGGTGGCGGCGGCGACGGACATGCGCCGGATTATCGAGCGCTGGGGGTGGCGGGCCAGACCTCGGGCTCGGCGTCGATCAGCGACACCAGGGTCTTGGCGATTTTCCGGTGGTCGGCCAGCGAGGGGTGCCAGTGGCAGCCCATCATGTCGAGCCCATGCAGGGGCACGAGGCGGATGCGGCGCTCGCCATCGCGCTGTAGTTGCTGCACGGCGGCGGCGGCCTGGGTCAGGATCTCGCCGGCCGCGCCGTCGGTGGCCCACACCACCAGCAAGGCCTGCGGATAGCGCGCGCGCAACTGCAGCAGGAACTCGCCATAGCGCTGCCGGAAGTCGGCTTGCAGGGCCTCGCGCGTGGGCCAGGCTTCACCCGCCTTGAGCGGCGTCGAAAAGTCATTGGTGCCCAGCGCCATGGCCACCACCTGGGGCTGCCAGTCGGAGGTATCGCGCGGGCTGGCCGGGTCGAGCAGGGTGTGGGGGTAGGCCTCGGGCAGTTTGGGCGCTGCAAAGCCGTCGTAGTTGCGCACCACACCACGGCCGGAGATGGCGGTCACGCGGTAATCGGCGTTGTAGTGGCGCGCGATGATGGGGCCGTAGGCCAGGGTGTTGTCGGTGGTGGCCCAGACCTCGTCTTGCGTGCAGTCGCGGCTGCTGGAGGTGTTGCCGTAGCCCACGGTGTGCGAGTCGCCGATGAACTCGATGCGACGCGCACGAGGCGGTACCGGCAGGGCCTTGGCGTCTGCGGGCAGCAGGAAGCCGCCAAAGCCATTCGGGCCGGCCTGGTGTTCGGTCAGTACCTCCAGGCGTAGCGCGTGCGTGCCGGGCGCGAGCTCAGACACCGCGTAGACGCCGGCGGCCGGCTTGGTCAGCAGCGGCAGCGCCTGCCCATCCACGCTCACGCGCATGATGGCCGCGCCCTCGCCGAGCTGGAAGTAGGCGCTGTTGCCCTCGAAGTTCAGCTCGAAGTAGGCACCCGGCCACTGGTAGGCCAGGCCTGATTCGCCTGGCAGGCTGCGCGCCACCGGCGTGCTGGCGATGGCGCTCAGGCCCGCAGGGGCCTGGACGGGCTGCGGCGACAGTTGCGGTGCCGCCCAGGCCGACAGGCACAGACCGAGGGCGGAGGTGGCGAGGCTGAGACGGAGCATGGGTAGGCGTGGGCAGTGAGCGCCGCAGTGTAGGCAGGCTCAGAGCCGGCCCGCAAAGCAAACGGGCCGGCATGGCCGGCCCGTGGGGCAGTGTGCGCAGGCGGGTGCCGGTGGGCGGCTTACCAGTCGCCGCCTCCGCCGCCATCGCTGCCGCCAAAGTCGCCCCCGCCGCCGCCGGCATCCCAGCTGTCGCCGCTGCCGAAGTCGATGTCGCGTGAGGCCAGGTCGTTGGCGGCACCCAGGTCGTGCCCGCTCCCTTCAAAGGCGCCACCGGGGCATAGCCATCGCCGCGCGAGGCGGTGTGGTCACCGCCGCCATGCAGCATGCGCTCGGCCAGCATGCCGGCGGCCACGCCGCCAGCCGCAGCCAGGCCCACGCCCATCAGGCCGGGGCCGTTGCTCGGCGCTGCGCCTGGGCCGTAGCCGCCCATGGGCATGGCGCCGGCACCGCCGTAGCCAGGCATGGGCATGCCGGCCGGTGCGGCGGCGCGACGGCGCATCCAGCGCGCGGCCAGGCCGATGAAGAGCACCGAGCCGCCAAGCAACACCCAGAGCGGCACACCGCCGCCTTCATGGCTGGAGGGAGCCGGTGCTGGCGCCCTGGTGGTGACGGGGGCGGCGGCGGGCGCCGGAAGTTGGGCCGGCGCGGCGGCCGTGGTGCCGCCTTGGGCACGGTCCAGCAGGCGCTCAAACTCGGTGAACTTGGCGCGGTCCACGGTCTTGAGATCGGGGTCGTTCAGGCGCACCAGGCGGGCTTGTTCGGCGGCATCCGTGAACTTGCGCTGGCGCGCCAGGATCTCGGCCAGCACGTAGTGGGCCTTGGCACTGCCGGGCTTGGCCTCGACGACCTCGCGCATCATCTGCTCGGCGCGGGGGTAGTCGCCCTGGTTGGCGGCGGCGCGCACCTCGTCGACCGAGGGCAGCGCAAACGCCAGCTGCGCGCTGAGCGAGAGCGCGGCAAGCAGGCCAACGAGAAACGTGGGGCGGGAGGTCATGGGACACATCCTGTGTGAGCGGCGCGTCCACACGGACGCGAGCCAAAGATACGTCCGCCGCGCGGAATATCAAGAGGTCATGGCGCCGACTCAGGACGACGATTGATGCCGGATGAATTCCGCTGCCCGCTCGCCAATCATCATGGCCGGCGCATTGGTGTTGCCGCTCACCAGGGAGGGCATCACCGAGGCGTCCACCACACGCAGGCCCTCGAGACCGTGCACGCGCAGCGCGGGGTCCACCACGGCCATGTCGTCCTGGCCCATCTTGCAACTGCCGACCGGGTGGTAGATGGTGTCGGCGCGGGCGCGGATCAGGGCTTCGATTTCGTCGTCGGTCTGGGCCTCGGCTGTCCAGAGCTCGCGCGTCCAGTGCGCCTTGAGCGCGGGGGCGTGCATCAATTTGCGCGTCAGCTTGTAGCCCTCGACGAGCTGCGGCAGGTCGTCGGGGTGCTGGAAGAAAGCCGGGTCGATGAGCGGCGCGTCGCCTGCCCGTGGGCTGGCCAGGCGCACGCTGCCCCGGCTCTTGGGGCGCAGCACGCAGACGTGGCAGGTGATGCCGTGGCCCCAGTGCAGTCGCCGCGCGTGGTTCTCGACCAGGGCCACCAGCAGGTGCAGCTGGATGTTGGGCGTGGTGTGCGCAGGCGAGGTGCGCAGGAAGCCGCCGGCCTCGGCGATATTGCCCGCCAGCAAGCCGCGTCGCTCGCGGCGGTAGCGCGCCACGTCGCGCGCGAACTGGGCGCTGCCGGCGAGCGAGATGCCCAGCGTGTTCAGGTCGTCGGATTCGAAGCCGAAGACGAAGTCCGGATGGTCTTGCAGGTTGGCGCCGACGCCGGGCAGGTGGTGCAGCACGGGCAGGCCCAGCGCCTGCAGGTGCGCGGCCGGTCCCACGCCCGACAGCATCAGCAACTGCGGCGACTGGATGGCCCCGGCCGCCAGCACCACCTCGCGCCGGGCGCGCAGGCGGCGCAGCAAGCCTCCCTCTCGCACCTCGACGCCCACCGCCCGCCGGCCCTCGAACAGCACGCGCTGCACCTGCACCTCGCAGCGCACCTGCAGGTTGGCGCGCACGCCCATGTGGGGCCGCAGGTAGGCGCGCGCGGCGCTCCAGCGCTCGCCAAGGTGCTGAGTGGTCTGGTAGAGGCCGAGGCCTTCCTGCGTCTCGCCGTTGAAGTCGGTGTTGATGGCGTGCCCGCACTGACGGGCGGCGTCGAGCCAGCGTTGCTGGAAGGGGTTGTCGCTGCGCAGATCGCTGACATGCAGGGGGCCGTCTTGGCCATGCAGCGGCGCGCCCAGGCGTTCGTTGGCCTCGCTGCGGATGAAGTAGGGCAACACGTCATCCCAGGCCCAGCCGGTGGCGCCTTGGGCGGCCCAACCGTCGTAGTCCTCGCGCTGGCCGCGCAGGTAGACCATGGCATTGATGCCCGACGAGCCACCCAGCATCTTGCCGCGCGGCACATAGCCGCGCCGGCCGTTGAGCCCGGGCTGCGGCACGGTCTCGAAGCCGTAGTTGTGCAACTTGGTGGGCACCATCAGCACGGCGCCGGCGGGTACGGTGCCGAGCCAGTTGGTGACGTCGGCGCCCGCTTCGAGCACCAGCACCTGGAGGTCGGGGTCTTCGCTCAGACGGCCGGCCAGGGCCGAGCCCGCAGAGCCACCACCCACGACGATCACGTCATGCGTTTCGTCGAAGGGCGGCAGCGGAGAGTTCAGGGTGAGAGCCATGGCCCTCACCCTAGCGCTGAATGCGGCCGCTTCCCAGCGGAATGGCCCGTGCTTAGGGACGGGCCTCTACTTCAACAGCTCAATGGCGGAAATGGCGCACGCCGGTGAAGACCATCGCAATGCCACGTTCGTTGGCGGCGGCGATGACCTCGTCGTCACGCACCGAGCCGCCGGGCTGGATCACGCAGCTCGCACCCGCGTCGGCCACCACATCGAGGCCGTCACGGAAGGGGAAGAAGGCGTCGCTGGCGACCGCCGAACCCTGCAGCGCGAGGCCCGCGTTGGCGGCCTTGATGGCGGCGATCTTGGTCGAATCCACGCGGCTCATCTGGCCGGCGCCGACGCCGAGCGTCATGCCGCCGCCGCAGAAGACGATGGCATTGCTCTTGACGTACTGCGCCACGGTCCAGGCAAACATCAGGTCATCGATCTGCTGAGCCGTGGGCTGCAGCGTGGTGACGACCTTGAGGTCGGCCTTCTGCAGGAAGTGGTTGTCGGCGGTCTGGATCAGGAGGCCTGAGCCGACGCGCTTGACGTCCTGCGCATTGCGGCCCTGTTCCCACGGAGTCGAACCACCCTTGGGCAAGGCGATCTGCAGCAGACGCACATTGACCTTGGCCTTGAAGACCTCCAGCGCCTCGGCGGTGAACGACGGGGCCATCAGCACCTCGACGAACTGCTTGGCCACGAGCTGGGCAGCCGCGCCGTCCACCTCGCGGTTGAAGGCAATGATGCCGCCGAAGGCGCTGGTCGGGTCGGTCTTGAAGGCCTTGCTGTAGGCCTCGGCCGGCGTGGCCGCGACAGCGACGCCGCAGGGGTTGGCGTGCTTGATGATCACGCAGGCTGGGGCCTCGAAGCTCTTGACGCATTCCCACGCCGCATCGGCGTCGGCGATGTTGTTGTACGAGAGCTCCTTGCCTTGCAGCTGCTTGCCAGTGACCAGCGAGCCGGGGGCGGGGTGCAGGTCGCGGTAGAGCGCAGCGCTCTGGTGCGAGTTCTCGCCATAGCGCAGGTCCTGCACTTTGACGAGGTTGGCGTTGTGCTGGGCCGGGAAGGCGCTGACGCTGCCGTCCGGCTGCAGGGCAGACAGGTAGTTGCTGATGGCCGCGTCGTACTGGGCGATGCGGTTGAAGGCGGCAACGCTGCAGGCAAAGCGCGTGGCATCGCTGGTCTTGCCGGTGCTCTTCAGTTCTGCGAGGACGCCGGCGTACTGGGCGCTATCGGTCAGGACGGTCACGTCCTTCCAGTTCTTGGCGGCGCTGCGCACCATGGCCGGCCCGCCGATGTCGATGTTTTCGATCGCGTCCTCCAGCGTGCAGCCGGGCTTGGCCACGGTGGCTTCGAAGGGATAGAGGTTGACGGCCAGGATGTCGATGCGCTGGATGCCGTGCTGCTGCATCGCAGCCACGTGCTCGGGCAAGTCGCTGCGCGCCAGCAGACCGCCGTGGATCTTGGGGTGCAGGGTCTTCACCCGTCCGCCCATCACCTCGGGAAAGCCGGTCAG
>CALMQC010000080.1 GCA_937871895.1 uncultured Roseateles sp.
GGCCCCGCGCGCCTGGTGCGGGCGGCCTCGCTGTGGCGGCGCGTGCACATGCCGCGCGGCCGTGGCCGGCTGAGCCATCCCTTGCCGCCGGTGCGCGCCGCCTTTGTGCTGCGCGACAACCTGCGCCAGCGTCGCACCATCGAGCGCGCCTACGTGGACGCCATCAGCCGCGCCGAGAACGCGGTAGACCTCGTCTGCCCCTACTTCTACCCCGGCCAGCGCATCCGCCGCGCGCTGCGCCAGGCCGCGCAGCGCGGCGTGCGCGTGCGCTTGCTGCTGCAAGGCAAGGTGGACTACCGGCTCGCGGCACTGGCGGCGCAGGCCCTCTATGCCGAGCTGCTGGCGCACGGCGTCGAGATCTACGAATACCTGCCTGCCTTCCTGCACGCCAAGGTGGCCGTGGTGGACGACCAGTGGGCGACCGTGGGCTCGTCCAACATCGACCCGCTCTCGCTGCTCCTCAACCTGGAAGCCAATGTCGTGCTGCTGGATGGCCGCTTTGCCGAGCAGTTGCGCGCCGAGATCGAGACGGCGCAGGCGGCGTCGCGGCAGGTCACTTCACCGCCGCACACCGGCTGGCGCGCGCTGCTGGGCCGCGCCTGGGTGGCCTGGATCGCCCACGTCTACCTGCGTGTCGCCGGGGCGGCAGGCCGATACTGACACTGCAATGGCCAAACCCACCGCCGACCCGCACTACCTGCGCATCAAGACCCACCTCAAGGAGGGCATGGCCAGCGGCCGCTGGGAGGCCGGCGACCTGCTGCCCAGCGAGGGCCAACTGACCATGCGCTTCAAGATCAGCCGCATGACGGCCAACCGCGCGCTGCGCGAGCTGGAGCAGGAAGGCTTGATCGAACGCGTGCAGGGCGTGGGCAGCTTCGTCGCTCAGTTGCACCGCGCACCGGCCGTGGTGCAGGTGCGCGAGGTGGCCGATGTGATCGCCGCGCACGGCGGCCAGCACGACTGGGTGGTGCAGCGCACCGAGCGCGCCCGCGCCAGCGCGCAGCAGGCGGCCGAGCTGGGGCTCAAGCGCGGCGCGCCGGTGTTTGTGGCCGTGGTGGTGCACCGCGATGGCGGCGTGCCGCTGCAGGTCGAGACCCTGGTCGTGAACCCCCAGGTTGCGCCCGACTTCCTGGGCCAGGACTTCAGCCAGCAGCAGCCGGCCGCCTACCTGCAGGAGCTGGCGCCGCTGTCCTCGTCACGCACCTTGGTCGAAGCCGCCCTGCCCAGCGAGGACGACGCCCGTTGGCTGGCCGTGCCGCGCCGCTCGCCCTGCCTGGTGGTGCGCCGCATCCACTACAGCCGGGGCGTGGCCGTGGCCACCTCGCGCTGGGTGCACCCGGGCGCGCGCCTGCAATTGCACGGCGTGTTTGGCGCGGGCGCGTAGCCTTCAGTGGCCCAGGCGCACGCGCAGCCGGCCCACTTCGGTGCCGCGCCAGTTGCGCAGCACTGGAGCAGCCAGCCGGTGCAGCAGCGCGCCCGTCTCGCCGCTGGGCCGCAGCAACTGCAGCGCGATCTCGGCCATCACCGCCTCGGCCGCGCGGCTGGCGCCGTCCTCGATCTTGAGCGCCAGACCCAGGCCTAGCTCCGGCAAGCTGGCGCAATAGACGCCCTCGGCACCCACCTTGCAGCACAGCCGCTCGCCCAGGGCTTGCATCACCTGGGTGTCGAAGCGATCGGTGCCGCCCACCATGAAAGGCGCCTTGGCCACGGCCCGGCGCAGCCGCGCGGCGGCGGTGGCCACATCGGGCGGCAGCCCGCTGCCCGTGCCCACGCGTGCAAAGGCCAGCGCCAGTGCGCGCAAGGGCAGGGCGTAGGTGGGGATGGAACAGCCATCGATGCCGCGTGGCGCACGGGCCAGGTCCTGCCCGGTGGTCAGCTCCAGCGCGCGCGTGACCTCGCGCATCACCGGGTGCTCGGGCGCCACATAGCCGCGTGCGAAGCCAGCAGGTTCGGCATCGCCCGACCGAGGGCAGAGATGGCAGGCCAGGCACAGAAAGCCGCAGTGCTTGCCCGAGCAGTTGTTGTGCAGCGGCCCGGCCACCTCGCCCCGCGCTGCCAGGGCCCGCAGCACCGGCTCGCGCGCGGGCCATTGCGTGCCGCATTCCAGGTGCTCGGCCGTCAGGCCCAGGCGCGCCAGCCAGCCCTGGGCGGTGGCCACATGTGCCGGCTCGCCGCTGTGCGAGGCACAGGCCAGGGCCAGCTCGGCATCGCTCAGGGCAAAGGCATCGGCCGCGCCGCTCGCTACCAGCGGCAGGGCCTGCAGCAGCTTGACGGCTGAGCGCGGGAAGACCGGGCGGTCCACATCGCCCCAGGCCATATGCAGCGCGCCAGCCGCGTGCACCACGGCGAGTGCGCCCAGGTGGCGTGACTCGACGGCCTCGCCCCGCAACACCTCCACCACCACCGGTGCACCCGTCGCCAATCCCATGCTCGCCTCCGGCTTATGCAAATGCGAATAATTCGCATTAGAATGTGGACATCCAGCTTTGACACCCAGTGTCGCCCTTCATCGCCATGGCCAGCCCGCACTTTCAGTCGCACCTTCAAACGCGCTTTCAACCATCAGCCCGCCTTGCCCACCCGCTGCGCCGCGTGCTGCTCGGGGCGGCCCTGACCCTGGGCCTGGCCGCACCGGCCTTGGCCGCTGACGTGGAGGTGCTGCTGGTGATCAAGGACCACCGCTTTGAGCCGGCCGAACTCAAGGTACCCGCCGGCCAGCGCGTGAAGCTGATCGTGCACAACCAGGACAAGACGCCCGAGGAGTTCGAGAGCAAGTCGCTCAACCGCGAGAAGGTCATCCCTGGCGGCGGCAAGGCAACCATCTTCATCGGGCCGCTGAAGCCGGGCCGTTATGGCTTCTTCGGCGAGTTCAACGAGAAGACTGCGCAGGGCGTGGTCGTCGCTGAGTGAAGGAGCAAGGCGCATGTTCTCGGCCGCTTTGATCGTTTTCCGCGAGAGCCTGGAGGCCGCGCTCTTCGTGGGCATCGTGGCGGCCGCCACGCGGGGTTTGGCCGGGCGTTCGCGCTGGCTGGCTACGGGCGTGGGCCTGGGCGTCATCGGCGCTGCGCTGCTGGCCCTGCTGGCCGGGCGCATCAGCGAGGCCTTTGACGGCATCGGGCAGGACCTGGTCACCATCGGCATCCTGGCGACAGCCTTGGCCATGCTGCTGTGGCACTGCCTGTGGGTGTCGACCCACTCGCAGCAGATGGTGCGCGAGGCGCGCCAACTGGGCAGCAGCGTGCACGCGGGGCAGCGCCGGCCCTGGGCGCTGATCGGCGCCGTGGCGCTGGCCGTGCTGCGCGAGGGGGCCGAGACCGTGCTCTTCGTTGCAGGCTCGGCCACCGATGAAGGTGGTGCGCTGGCCCCCGGCGTGCTGGGTGCCGGCACCGTCGGCCTGCTGGCGGGCGTGGCCTTGGGCTGGCTGGTCTATGCCGGGCTGAGCCGCATCCCGGTGCGCCACCTGTTCACAGCCACCAATGCGCTGATCGCGCTGCTGGCGGCCTCGATTGCCAGCCAGCTGATGCGGGCCCTGGCCCAGGCCGGCTTGCTGCAGCGCTGGGTGGACCCGCTCTGGGACACCTCGCACCTGCTGTCGCCGGACTCGGCCGTCGGCACCCTGGCCCATGCGCTGGTGGGCTACGACGCCCAGCCCTCGGGCGCGCAGTTCATGGCCTATGTGGCGGTGATCACGCTGATCGTGGTGGGCACCCGTCTTCAGCAAGCCAAGACTCGCTGAACGGCGAAGCGATATTGGGGGCGTGCCCGCTTGCGCTTGGCCGCCGACGCGGTAGCCTGTGGGCTAGCGCTATCCACCTCTGTCAGAGCGGTGGAAGCGGCCTTCTCACTCCCAAGGATTCCGCGCCATGCCCGCCACCCAGCCCACGCTCGACCGCTTCCTCCCTGACGACCGTTTTGCCGGCACTTTGGTGGGCCGCGCCTGGCGCCCGGACGCCGACGGGCCGTCGCTCGTGGCACTGCGGGCCGATGGTGTCTATGACCTGAGCCGCCACTTCGCCACCATGAGTGCGCTGCTCGAAGACGCCGACCCCGCAGCCACCGTGAAGGCCCTGACCGGCGAGCGGCTCGGCAGCGTCGAGGCCCTGCTGGCCAACAGCGACGAAGCGCGCCGCGACGCGACTCAGGCTTACTTTCTGGCGCCCTGCGACCTGCAAGTCGTCAAGGCGGCCGGCGTCACCTTTGCCAACAGCATGCTCGAGCGTGTGATCGAAGAGCAGGCCAAGGGCGACCCGGCCAAGGCCGATGCCATCCGCGCGCAGGTGGTGGCCCAGATCGGCGCCGACCTCTCCACCATCAAGCCTGGCTCCGAGCAGGCCATGCGTCTCAAGGCCGTGCTGCAGCAGCAAGGCCTGTGGTCGCAGTACTTGGAGGTCGGCATCGGGCCCGATGCCGAGGTCTTCAGCAAGGCGCCGGTGCTGTCCAGCGTCGGCACCGGGGCCGACATCGGCGTGCGCTCCGACTCCAGCTGGAACAACCCCGAGCCCGAGGTGGTGCTGGCGGTCAGCAGCACGGGCCGCATCGTCGGCGCAGCGCTGGGCAATGACGTCAACCTGCGCGACTTGGAGGGCCGCAGCGCGCTGCTGCTGTCCAAGGCCAAGGACAACAACGCCTCCTGCGCCATCGGGCCCTTCATCCGCCTCTTTGATGCCAGCTTCAACCTCGACGATGTGCGCCGCGCCGAGGTCGAACTGCGCGTCGAGGGGAACGACGGCTTCGTGATGGTGGGCCACAACCTGATGAGCCGCATCAGCCGTGACCCGACCGACATCGTCGAGCAGGTGCTGGCCGCGCACCAGTACCCGGACGGCTTCATGCTCTTCCTCGGCACCTTGTTCGCGCCGACGCAGGACCGTGACCATGCGGGCGGCGGCTTCACCCACAAGCTCGGAGACCGGGTCTCGATCCGCAGCAGCCGGTTTGGCGAGCTGTGCAACCGCGTCACCCACAGTGAAACCGCCGCGCCCTGGCGCTTTGGCCTGCGCGCGCTGATGAGCAATCTGGCCCGTCGCGGCCTGCTGTGATTTCCCCAGGCAGCGCGATAGCGCGCATGGGCCACAATCGCCGCCGCCCGCGTGTTGTGCGGGCCTCTCTATCGACAGGAAGCATGAACAAGACCGATCTGATCAGCCATCTCGCCACCAAGCACGAGGTCAGCAAGGCCGAAGCCGGCCGCATCGTTGAAACCCTGCTGGATGCCATCGTCACCACCGTCAAGAAGGGCGGCACGGTGTCCATCCCCGGCTTTGGCAGCTTCAAGCAGCACGCCCGCGCCGCCCGCACTGGCGTCAACCCCTCCACCGGCGACAAGATCAAGATCGCCGCCGCCAAGCTGCCCAAGTTCAGCCCCGGCGCTGGCTTCAAGGCCGCCGTGGACCCCAAGGCTGCTGCCCGCAAGGCCGCTGCCAAGCCTGCCGCCAAGGCTGCCAAGCCGGCTGCCAAGGCCAAGGGCAAGAAGTAATCTGGGTCACGCGTCGTGACGGCTTGGGTGCGCAGCACCCGCCGTTGCGGCCCGTGAGGAAAGCATTCACGTGAGCACGCGCAGCAGCAGCCCCACCATCGTCGACGTCGCCCGCCAGGCCGGCGTGTCCATCAAGACGGTCTCCCGCGTGCTCAACCAGGAGCCCGGC
The DNA here is from genome assembly GCA_937871895.1 of uncultured Roseateles sp. Lineage (GTDB taxonomy): Bacteria > Pseudomonadota > Gammaproteobacteria > Burkholderiales > Burkholderiaceae_C > Pelomonas. The sequence continues at coordinate 5,649 of CALMQC010000080.1, forward strand.
GTTCACGAGGAAACGCGCGCCGAGGTGCTGCGCGTGGTCAAGGCGCTGCGCTACCGGCCCAAGCAGTCGGCCCGCAGCCTCGCTGGCGGCCGCTCCTTCCTGCTGGGCCTGCTCTATTACGACCCGAGCGCTGCCTTCGTCGGCCGCGTGCAGCAAGGCGCGACCTTGCACTGCCGCGAGGTCGGCTACCACCTCGTTGTCGAGTCGCTGCACCACGATACGCGCGACCTCCAGGAGCAGGTCGAGCGCATGGTGATGACCCTGCGCCCCGACGGCATGATCCTGACGCCGCCCCTGTGCGACAGCCGGGAAGTGCTGGACGCCCTGCGCGAGAGCGACACCCCCTTCGTGCAGATCTCGCCCGAGCGTGACCTGCCCGATGCACCCTCGCTGCGCATGGACGACATCCGCGCCGCCGAGGACATGACCAACCTGCTCATCAGCCTGGGTCACGAGCGCATCGCCTTCATCAAGGGGGCGCCCGACCAGATCGCTAGCGCCCACCGCTACCAGGGCTACCTGGACGCGCTGCGCGCGCACGGCCTGCAGCCCGACACCCAGCTCATCCAACAAGGTTCTTTCTCGTTCGACACCGGCCGCGAGGCTGCGCACCAATTGTTGAGCCGCACGCTGCGGCCCACTGCTGTGTTCGCATCGAACGACGACATGGCCCTGGGCGTGCTGGCGGCGGCGCAGCGGCTCGGGCTGTCGGTGCCGGGGGACCTGTCGGTCGCCGGCTTCGATGATTCGCCGCCCGCCGCCCTGGTCTGGCCGGCACTGACGACCGTGCGCCAGCCCGTGTCCGAAATGGCCAGCCTGGCCGTGGACCTGCTCGTGCGCCGTCGCAGTGATCCGGCTGCAGAGCCCGTGCACCGCGTGCTGCCTTTCGAGCTGGTCGTGCGCGACTCCACGGCCGTGCGCCGTCGCGGCTGAGCGCCGCTGAAAAGCCCGCTGCAGGGGCCGCGGTGCGCGGCCTTGCCATGGGTATTCCCGCAGAGCGTGGTATGGCTGACGCATGTGGGCGTCAACTCGGTCAGACCCCCTGTGCACAGCCCTTAAGCTCCGGCTCCGGCACGCGTGATTTTTCACACGAGGGGCAGCTCTTGCAGTGAGGATTCACAGTGTCGCGGTTGGCGCCCTGCATTTTTTTGGCGACCATCCGGCTCCCGGGGCGATTCCCGCTGCGGGATCTTGGTCGCGAGCCCTCAATGCAGGACAAGAAATCGGATCCGTTGATCGACGTCAGCCAGTTGCAGGTGGGGATGTTCATCCACCTCGACCTGGGTTGGATGTCCCACCCCTTCCCGCTGTCCAGCTTCAAGATCGCCTCAAGTGACCAGCTTGTCACTTTGCGCCGGCTCGGCCTGACCCAGGTGCGCT
>CALMQC010000081.1 GCA_937871895.1 uncultured Roseateles sp.
CGGGGTCGATGCGGCCGTTCTCAACGTCGATCGACCAAGAAGGCGTGCTGCTCGACAACGTGCTGCTGGCCTCGCAGGGCCAGATGCACGAGGCTGAGATTCGTGCGCTGCTCTCGGCTGGCCCACACCCGGCGCGCAACGTGGACCAAAACCTCGCCGACCTGCGAGCCCAGATCGCCGCCAACGAGAAGGGCGCGCAGGAGCTGCAAGCCTTGGTGGCCACCTGGGGTTTGGCCACCGTGAAGGCCTATATGCAGCACGTGCAGGACAACGCCGAGGAAGCCGTGCGCCGCGCCATCACAAAGCTCCAGGACGGCACGTTCCGCCTGCGGCTTGACAACGGCGCCGAGATCCACGTCGCCGTGCGCGTGGACGCCAAGAGCCGCACCGCCACCATCGACTTCACCGGCACCAGCCCCCAGCAGCCCAACAACTTCAACGCCCCGCGCGCCATCACCACGGCTGCGGTGCTCTATGTCTTCCGCACCCTGGTGGACGACGACATTCCGCTCAATGCCGGTTGCTTGAAGCCCCTGCACATCGTCGTGCCCGAGGGCAGCCTGCTCAGCCCCCGGCCGCCCGCTGCGGTGGTGGCCGGCAATGTCGAGACCTCCAGCTGCATCACCAACGCCCTGCTCGGCGCCCTCGGCGTCATGGCCGCGAGCCAGTGCACGATGAACAACCTCAGCTTTGGCAACCCGCAGCACCAGTACTACGAGACGCTGTCCGGCGGCTCGGGTGCCGGGCCGGGGTTTGATGGCACGGCAGTCGTCCAGACCCACATGACCAACTCCCGCCTCACTGACCCCGAAGTGCTGGAGTGGCGCTTCCCGGTGCGGCTGGAGAGCCACACCATCCGCCAAGGCTCAGGCGGCACGGGCCGCTGGCGCGGGGGCGACGGCGCGGTGCGGCGCATCCGCTTTTTAGAGGCCATGACCGTCTCGGTGCTGAGCAACGGCCGGCTCGAAGGGCCCTTCGGGATGGCGGGCGGCGCGGCCGGGCAGCCTGGCGTCAACCGGGTTGTGCGCGCCGATGGCCGCGTCGAGCTGCTCGGCGCCTGCGCGCAGGTGGAGCTGGAGCCGGGCGATGCGATCGAGATCGAGACCCCAGGGGGTGGGGGCTGCTACCCAAACCACAACTGACGATTGCTAGCAGCAATGAAAAAGCCCGCCGAAGCGGGCTCTTCAACCACAGACGCGAGGTTTAGCGTGCAGCGGCGCGACGACGCGCGGCACCAGCAGCGCACAAGCCACCCAGCGCCAGTGCGATGGATGCGGGCTCAGGAACGCCATTGCCCACGCCAACATCGTCCGCATAGGTGCGGAAGGTGTAGTCATAGGTAGGGAACGAGCCAAATCCGCTGTTCGCGTAGACCTGCCCACGTGAGTAGCCATTGAGGACATCACCCTCCAGGAGGATGTTGCCGGCGCCGGTCACGACCAAGTAATAGGTCTGGTCAGCAACGATGGAAAGCGGAGCCCAAAACAGGTCAAACCAGCCGGCGCTGCTCACCGTGCCGGTGGCGGACGTCAGCAGATTGCCGTTCAAATTGTCGAACAGCGAGTAGGTCACCTCGCCGCGACCCTGCGAGATATAGAAACCGGCCCCGGCGATGTTCGAAGCGGACTGCTTGAACGATTGCGCGATATCGGTCTGCGACAAGAAGGCCATACCGGCGTTGTCGGTCGGGGCGTTCTGATCAATGACAGGCGCAGCTTGCGATGCACCGCTGGCGCCAAGTGTGAGGGCCAAAAATATGGAGATCAGCGTCTTGCTCATGAAAAGGCTCTAGGGAAGCGTGAGGATTGAGGTGCCCCCTCATTTGCAAATCTTGGGCCAACATGAATTCCATATATACATCAACAGCTTATCTATCGATACAGAGGGCAAAAACGCCGGCATGACAACTCTGTCGACACCTGCATTTCGGGGGCCAACCGCAGCCTCGCGACCTTCGAAATCAAGTCGTCTATGCAGAGCGAATGGATACATCCAAGGCGCAGACCGCCTTCTGCGCCAGCCTGCGTCCGTACATGCCTCGCGCATCCTGCCCTCCGATATTCGCCCTCTGTCGCAGATCGCTCGCTAGGCGTTGGCGTGGCGTTTAGGCTGCACCCATCAGTTCAGCCTGGGTCAAACCAAATGTTGAAAACCTCGCTTCGTATCGCCCTGATTGCTGCCGCGCTTGGCCTCACGGCCTGCAGCGACAGTGATGTGCAAACCCACGGCGCCGGCATCCAGGCCAGCGACAAGACCACACTGCAGGACGTGGGTCTGCCGGGCTATGCCGGCGCCACGCCGGAGAAGCCGATGGACGGCAAGGAGGGCAATGGCGGCAGCTTTGGCGCCTGGGCGGGCAAGTTTGGCTTGCAGATCCATGCGATGAGCTTCACCAGCACTGACAAGCCGGACCAGGTCGCCGCGTTCTACGCCGAGGCCCTGGGCCGCTATGGCGATGTGCTGGACTGCCGCCACCCCGCCACGCGCGAAAAGACGCCAGAAGGCGAGCCCGAGCGGCTGCGTTGCGACGCCAAGGTGCCCGCCACGGGTCACTATGAGTTCCGCGCCGGGACGGCCAAGAACTTCCGCGTCGTGCATGTGGAACCGCGTGCGGAGGGCACGCGGTTCGAGCTGGTGCGGATCGAGATCCGGGGCGGATGAGTTACCAGCGCGTGTGCACGTAGGGCTTGACACCGCTGGCGTAGATCTCGGCCAGTTGGGCCATCAAGGCCGGTGAGAGCTCGGGCAGGTCAGCCGCAGCGACGTTGTCGGCCACCTGGTCGGGGCGCTTGCCGCCAGGGATGGTGCAGGTGACGGCCGGGTTCATCAGGATCCAGCGCAGTGCCAGCTGGGCCATGCTCATGCCGGCCGGCACCAGGGGGCGGATGCGCTCGACGGCGGCGAGGCCGGCGTCATAGGGCAGGCCCGAGAAGGTCTCGCCCTTGTCGAAACCGGCGCCGTCGCGGTTGAAGTGGCGGTGGTCGTCCTCGGCGAAGGTGCTCGTCGGTGTCAGCTTGCCGCTGAGCATGCCGGACGACAGCGGCAAGCGCGCCAGGATGCCGACCTTGCGCTGCGCGGCAAGCGGCAGGAAGACCTCGGCCGCGCGCTGGCGGAACAGGTTGAAGATGATCTGCACCGACTGCACGCCAGGGAAGTCGAGCGCCTTGATGGCTTCTTCGACCTTCTCGACGCTGACGCCGTAGTGACGCAGCTTGCCTTCCTTCACCAAACGGTCGAGCCCGTCAAACACCTCGGGCATGTAGAAGGCCGTGGTGGGCGGGCAGTGCAGTTGCAGCAGGTCGATGGTGTCGGTCTGCAGGTTCTGCAGGCTGCGTTCGACAAAGCTGCGCAGGTCGAGGTAGCCCTCGGCGGTGTGCGGGTTGAGGCGCCGGCCCGCCTTGGTGGCGATGTAGAAGTGGTCGCTGGGCCGCTCCTTCTTGAGGCGGGCCAGCAGGCGTTCGCTGTGGCCGTCGCCATAGACGTCGGCGGTATCGAAGAAGTTCACGCCGAGGTCCAGCGCCTTGTGCAGCGCGGCCATGGAGGCGGCGTCGTCGGTGGGGCCCCAGGTGCCACCGATGGCCCAGGCACCGAAGGAGACGGTGGAGACCTTCCAGCCGGTGCGGCCGAGTTCGCGGTATTGCATGTCGTTGGAATCGAAGAGGTTGGGAGAACGCCGCCACAGGGCGGCGGGCCCCGGAGTGTCTCAAGAAACCGCTTGCAAGGCGTCGTGCGGGGTCACCGGCCGCCGGCCGTCAGGGCTTGGGCGGCTTGTTGCCAGCAAAGGCCTCGGCGTCGTCCGCATAGACCGCCGCGCGGATGGCCTTGTTCAGCCGCGCATCGCCGGCCGGGAAGAACTGCGAGAACAGCACGGTGACGATCTGGTGCTTGGGATCGACCCAGAACAGGGTGTTGGCGGCGCCGTCCCAGAAGAATTCGCCAGGCGCGCCGGAAACGTCGTCCCGGTGCCGGGGTGGCCCGACGCGCACGCCGACGTTGACGCCAAAGCCGGTATTGCCCTTCTCGGGCAGCCACTGCCGTTCGGTGACGCTATCTGGCAGCACATTGGTGGCCATCAGGCGCACGGTCTCGGGCTTGAGGATGCGCGCGCCGTTGGGGCCGACGCCTTCGTTCAGCAGCATGCGCGCGAACTGGGCGTAGTCGTCCAGCGTGGAAACGAGGCCGAAGGCGCCGGGCTTTTGCGCCCAGTCCTTGCGGTTGAAGGCGTGCGCCTCGGCATCGGGCCGGCGCACGAACTGGCCATCGGGCTGGCGCACGTAGGTGGCCGCGAGCTTGCTCAGGTCGGCATCGCCATCGGCCACCACGTAGCGGGTGCTCGTCATGCC
>CALMQC010000082.1 GCA_937871895.1 uncultured Roseateles sp.
CACTGCAAGGGCATCGAGAACTACACCCGGCATCTGTCCCAGGCCCAGCCGGGCGACCCGCCGCCCACGCTGGTGGACTACCTGCCGGCCGACGCGCTGATGTTCGTGGACGAAAGCCACGTCACGCTCGGCCAGTTTGGCGCCATGTACAACGGCGACAAGTCACGCAAAACCACCCTGGTGGAGTACGGCTTCCGCCTGCCTTCGGCGCTGGACAACCGGCCGCTGAAGTTCGAGGAGTTCGAACGCAAGATGCGCCAGGCCATCTTCGTCTCGGCCACGCCCTCGGACTACGAGAAGAAGAATGCCGGCCAGGTGGTCGAGCAAGTGGTGCGGCCCACGGGCCTGGTGGATCCCATCGTCGAGGTGCGGCCCGCCACGCATCAGGTGGACGACGTGCTGCAGGAGATCCGCCTGCGTGTCGAAGCGGCCGAGCGCGTGCTCATCACCACGCTGACCAAGCGCATGGCCGAGCAGTTGACTGATTACCTCAGCGACAACGGCGTCAAGGTGCGCTACCTGCACTCCGACGTGGACACGGTGGAGCGCGTCGAGATCCTGCGCGACCTGCGCCTCGGGGCCTTTGACGTGCTGGTCGGCATCAACCTGCTGCGCGAGGGCCTGGACATTCCCGAGGTCTCGCTCGTCGCCATCCTCGATGCCGACAAGGAAGGCTTCCTGCGCAGCGAGCGCAGCCTGATCCAGACCATTGGCCGCGCGGCGCGCAACCTCAATGGCCGTGCCATCCTCTACGCCGACGTGGTGACCGACTCGATGCGCCGCGCCATCGGCGAGACCGAGCGCCGCCGGGCCAAGCAAATGGCTTTCAACGAAGCCCATGGCATCACGCCGCGCGGCGTGCAAAAGCGCATCAAGGACCTGATCGAAGGCGTCTACGCCGAGAAGGCCGACGATCAAAAGCTGCTGGCCGCCGCCCAGGTCGAGGAGCTGTCCGAGAAGGACCTGGCCAAGCGCATGGGCCAGCTTGAAAAGCAGATGCTGGAGCACGCCCGCAACCTGGAGTTCGAGCAAGCAGCCCGTTTGCGCGACCAACTGGCCCAGCTGCGCGAGCAGGCCTTTGGCGCCCGCGTGCCGGACCAGGTCGTGCCGATCTCGGTGGCGCGCAAGGGGCGCTAGAGAGCGCTGCGGCACTAAACCCCTAAGTTGCGCAGGGGTTTCAATATGAGGGTGAATCCGGATCAGTAGCCGACTAAAATCATCGGAAATGATTTGGTCGGAATTGGCTCAGGGTTCTCCCGGGCCTTTGACGACTCCCGGTACGCCTCAGAACGAAGGAGTTCGCATGCGTCTCACCACCAAAGGCCGTTTCGCCGTCACCGCCATGCTGGACCTCGCCTTGCGCGAGCACAACGGGCCGGTGGCTTTGGCCGCCATCAGCCAGCGCCAGCAGATCTCGCTGTCCTACCTGGAGCAGCTCTTCGGCAAGTTGCGCCGCAACGAACTGGTCGAGAGCACACGGGGCCCCGGCGGCGGCTACTCGCTTGGCCGCAAGGCCGAGGACATCACGGTGGCCGACATCATCGCCGCCGTGGACGAAGCCGTGGATGCCACCGGTTGCGGTGGCAAGGACAACTGCATGGGCGACGACACCGGCCGCTGCATCACGCACGAGCTGTGGACCAACCTGAACACCAAGATGTTCGAGTACCTGCAGTCCGTCAACTTGCGCAGCCTGGTGGACGACCAGCGGGCCAAGGGCATCGAGATCGAGGCCGCGCCCATCAAGCGCGCCATCTCCAGCCAGCCTGTGCTCAAGCCCATCCGCGTGACGGCGCCCAATAGCGTCTTCGCCCTGGGCGGTGTGCCCAGCAAGTGACTCGATAATCCTGGGTTGCCCTGACGACGAGGGCGCCCAGCTGCTGCTATGGACATGACTCCGCATTTCCCGATCTACCTGGACTATGGCGCCACCACGCCGTGCGACCCACGCGTGGTCGACGCCATCATCCCGTGGCTGCGCGAACACTTCGGCAATCCGGCGTCCCGCAGCCACGCCTGGGGCTGGGAGGCCGAAGAAGCCGTCGAGAAGGCCCGCGTGCAGGTGGCTGAGCTGATCGGCGCCGACCCGCGCGAGATCGTCTGGACCTCGGGCGCCACCGAATCCAACAACCTCGCGCTCAAGGGCGCCGCGCACTTCTACCAGTCGCGCGGCAAGCACCTGATCACCGTCAAGACCGAGCACAAGGCCGTGCTCGACACCATGCGTGAGCTGGAGCGCCAGGGCTTTGAGGTGACCTACCTCGACGTGCTGGAGAACGGTTTGCTGGACTTCGAGGCCTTCAAGGCTGCGATCCGCCCGGACACCATCCTGGCCTCGGTCATGTACGTGAACAACGAGATCGGCGTGATCCAGGACGTCGCGGCCCTCGGCAAGCTCTGCCGCGAGAAGGGCGTGATCTTCCACGTTGACGCTGCCCAGGCCACCGGCAAGGTCGCCATCAACCTGGCCGAGCTGCCTATCGATCTGATGAGCCTGGCCTCGCACAAGACCTATGGCCCCAAGGGCATCGGTGCGCTCTACGTGCGCCGCAAGCCCCGCGTGCGCCTGGAAGCCCAGATGCACGGTGGCGGCCACGAGCGCGGCATGCGCTCGGGCACCCTGCCTGTGCACCAGATCGTTGGCATGGGCGAAGCCTTCCGCATCGCCCGCGAGGAGATGGCCAGCGAGGGCGAGCGCATCCGCATGCTGCACCAGCGCCTCTTGAATGGCCTCTCCGGCATCGAGCAGACCTTCATCAATGGCGATCTGGAACGACGCGTCCCGCACAACCTGAACATCTCGTTCAACTATGTCGAGGGCGAGTCGCTGATCATGGGCGTCAAGGGTCTGGCGGTGTCGTCGGGCTCGGCCTGCACCTCGGCCAGCCTGGAGCCCAGCTATGTGCTGCGCGCCCTGGGCCGCAGCGACGAGCTGGCTCACAGTTCCCTGCGCATGACCATCGGCCGCTTCACGACCGAAGAGGAAATCGACTACGCCGTCAGCGTGCTCAAGGATCGCGTCGCCAAGCTGCGCGAGCTCTCGCCGCTGTGGGACATGTACAAGGATGGCATCGATCTATCGACCATCAAGTGGGCGGCACATTGAATTCGAGGAGTTGAGTCATGGCATACAGCGAAAAGGTCGTTGACCACTACGAGAACCCCCGCAACGTCGGCAACTTTGACAAGGCGGATGAAGATGTCGGCACCGGCATGGTCGGGGCGCCGGCCTGCGGCGACGTGATGAAGCTGCAGATCAAGGTCAACCCGCTCACCGGCAAGATCGAGGACGCCAAGTTCAAGACCTATGGCTGCGGCTCGGCCATTGCTTCCAGCTCGCTCGTGACCGAGTGGGTCAAGGGCAAGAGCCTGGATGAGGCGTTGACCATCAAGAACACCCAGATCGCCGAAGAACTGGCCCTGCCACCGGTCAAGATCCACTGCTCCATCCTCGCGGAGGACGCCATCAAGGCGGCGGTGGATGACTACCGCGCCAAGCACAAGGCAGATTGACAGCATGCCTGTCACGATCACAGAGGCTGCGGCCCGCCATGTCAAGCGCTACATCGCCAAGCGCGGCAAGGGCGTGGGCGTTCGGCTGGGCGTCAAGACCACGGGCTGTTCAGGCCTTGCCTACAAGCTGGAGTACGCCGACGACGTCGCGCCCGAGGACGTCGTCTTCGAGGGCTACGAGGTCAAGGTGCTGATCGATCCCAAGAGCCTGCCCTACCTGGATGGCACCGAGCTGGACTTTGTCCGCGAAGGCCTGAACGAAGGCTTCAAGTTCCGCAACCCACGTGAAAAGGATCGCTGCGGCTGCGGTGAGTCCTTCCGTGTCTGACGGTCTGGGTTTGCTGGCCTGAGCGCGGCATTCGCCGCGCTTTTTGCTTCCAACGCCTGCCATGCGTCTCGACGACACCGACTTCCAACTCTTCGGCTTGCCCGAACGCTTCGAACAGTCGCGCACTGAGATTGATGCGCGCTGGAAGGCCCTGCAATCCGAAGTCCATACCGACCGCTTTGCCGCGCAGGGCGCTTCGGCCCAGCGCTTGGCCATGCAATGGG
>CALMQC010000083.1 GCA_937871895.1 uncultured Roseateles sp.
TCGGCCACGATCTTGTCGAGGATGCGTTCAAACAGCTCGGGCTCCATGAAGCCCTTGGGCCGGTCTGCGGCGGTGAAGTTGCCCACCGGGCAGGTGGGGCAGCGCAGATTGCAGGTGCCCACCACGTCAATGGCGTAGACGTAGCTGGCGCTCTCGCGCGGGGTGTAGCGCAGCAGGCTGCGCTGCTGGAGTTCGTCCCAGACCTCAGGGGCCAAATGCGGGCGCGGGCGCAAGCGCGCGAGGGTTTGCGCCACGGCTGCGTCGGGCGGCGTGAGGGCGACGCTGCGCTCCAGCCAGGTCAGTGCGGACTCCCACAAGCCGTGCTCGTAGAGCCGCATGCCAATGACGGGCAGGCTTTGCATCCACTGCGGGTGACGGCCATCTTCGGCATGCGCACGCTCCAGCAGCGGCAGGGCCTCGCTGATGCGGCTTTGTTGCAGGCGCAACATGCCGAGGTTGTGACGCAGCGCGGGCTGGAAGCTGGGGCCCTGCAGCAGGCGCTCGTAGAGGGCGGCGGCTTCGTCGAGCCGGCCCTGGCGCTGCAACTCGGTGGCACGGTCGGCGTCGGTCGTCATGGCGTGGTGGGGGCGCGGAGCCGCAGACAAAGCGCTTCCAGCCAGCGCGCGAGGTCGGTGCCGTCCATCAACGGCGAGGCAGCCATGGCCGCGCGGGCGCCGTGCAGCCAGGCGCTGCGCTCGGCGACGTCGTCAGCCAGGCGCAGGCAGGCCTGCAGCCAGGCCTCGGGCGTGGTGGCAATCCAGCGCTCCTGCCCCAGGGCGCGCAGCAGCATCTCGGTCTGGCGCGAGACCGGGCGCAGGCCGGTGAGGGTGAGGACGGGCAGGCCCATCCACAGGGCCTCCAGCGAGGTGATGAGGCCGGAGAAGGGCGCGGGGTCGAGTGCGATGTCGAGCTCGCCGTAAGCGGCCAGCATCTGGTCGTGCGGCAGGGCGGGCGCGGTGACGATGCGCTCGGGCGCCACGCCGTGGCTGGCGAAGCGGCGCCGCGTGTGCTCGGCAAAGGCCGGGTCACCAAAGCAGCTGCGGCGCAGCAGCAAGCGGCTGTCTGGCCGCGCCAGCAGCAGCTGGGCCCACAGCGCCACCGTGGCGTCGCTCAGCTTCGCGGCCGTGTTGAAGCTGCCAAAGGTGATGCCACCCTGCCGGCTGCTGGCCACGCTGGCGGCCGATGCGGGCGCATAGGTGGGTGGGCGCCAGGCGATGTGCGGGCGGTCGAGGTGCAGCAGGGG
>CALMQC010000084.1 GCA_937871895.1 uncultured Roseateles sp.
TGGCCGCCCGCATGACCGAGCTCACCCCCATGCAGTACCCCACCTGGGGCACGCGCAGCAAGGCTTTCAACCTCACGCAGCGGCGCTGAGCTGCTGCACAACACCGCAAGGAGCCCTCCCATGAAAGCAGGTAGCACCGTGCGCCTGATCCAACCCGAGATCCGGGGCGAGATCAAGGAGCGCCGCCTCAACCCCGTCACAGACGAGCTCGAGGCGCTCGTCGAGTGGACCGATGCCAGCGGCGCCAAGGTGCAGCGCTGGTTTGACCTGAACCAACTCGAGGAGGTGGCGGCATGAACATCGAACGCATCAACCCGCGCGACCGCGCTGGTGTCTCCGTGTCCACGGGCGCAGGCCTGGCCGACAGGCTGGACCTGTCCGGGACGTATCACGTCGAATGCATCGGCGCCGATGGCAATGTCAAGTGGTCCGACACCATCGAGAACCTGGTCACCACCGAGGGCAAGAACGCACTGCTCACGCATGCGCTGAAGGCCTCGTCGCTGACGCAGACCGTCGTGCTCGGCCTGGTGGAGTCCACCGGCTTCTCGGCCTTCGACGCCACCAACACCGCGGCCAACATCACGGCCGTGGGCGGCGGCAGCCCGACCAACGGCTGGAACGAGGCCACCACCTCGCAATGCGCGGCGCGCGGTTCTCCCAGCTTCGGGTCGGCCAGCGCGGGGTCGCTGGCCACATCGTCGGCGGTTTCTTTCTCCATGCTGGCAACGGCCACCATGAAAGGCGCCTTCCTGATGGTCAAGAGCATCGCCGGCACCGCGCCCACCACCACCCCCGGCAACACCAGCGGCGCGCTGTACTCCTGCGGCGCCTTCAGTGGTGGCGACCGCGCGGTGATCAACGGCGACACCCTGAACGTCACGTACACGGCGAGCGCGTGATGAATAAGCAGGCGTTGGCGGCCATCAAGTCCGGCGTGCAAGATCTGCTGGACGGAGTTCAGGCGCTGCTCGCGGCCGACGATCCGACGCCTGCCCCAGTACCTGCCCCTGTACCTGCGCCAGGCGGCGTGCCGGCCTTTGTGCAAAGCGCTGTCGCCCGGCGCTGGTTCACGGCCGGGGCCGGGCTGAAACCCATTGACCCGAGATGGGACCCCGACATCAATCCGCTCTATGACTCAACAGGGCAGACGCGCCCGCCATGGGGCATGAGCAACTGGAACATCGAAGGCATCTTTGCGTGGTCCGGCGGCGCGGTGGACCCTGACGGCACGACCTTCTATCAGTGGGGTGGCGGGCATGGCGACTCAGGCAACAACGGCATCTACGCGCTCGACTTGAACCTTGCCGTCCCCACATGGAGGCACGAGCGCAAGCCGGCCGGAAGCATCGGAAATTGGGATGGTGTTGACCAGCTCGGTTTCGATGGTAAAGACCTCACGAGTGACGTCTACTACAACCGCGAGCCGCGCAGCGCGCACACCTACAACGGTGTTGTCGTGGCCGAGGGGAAAATCTGGTGCAGCCAGGGCTACAAGGCCGGCGCTGCCGGGTATGGAGGGCGCACTCTGTTCTGGTATGACCTGAGCACGCGCGATTGGCACTCGACGCCCATGATCTGGGACGGCATCCTGACCCAGGACATGTGCTACATCCCGGGCCGCCGCAAGCTCTACACGGTGGGAAAAGGGAATCTGATGATGGCGGTGTATGACATCGCCAGCGGTTCCTGGTCGCAGACCACAGCGGAGACAGGCACATCGAGCCAGACCAGGCTGGTGTACGTGCCCACGCACGACGTGCTGGTCGGCATCAGCTCGGTGGTGCCCGGTGGCTTCTACGTGCACAACCTGGCAAGCCCCAAGGTCGGCGGCGCAGAGCCCACGCCCGGCATCGGAGGCGGCGCACTGTTCGACGACATGGACGACCTTTGCAATGGGGTGTGGGTGCCATCGATCGGCGCCATCGTGGGATGGTCATACGGCGCCGACTTCTGGACGCTCACGCCACCCGCCAACAACCCCACCACCAACGCCTGGACCAAGGGCACGCTGGCTGCCGATGCAGGCAACACGATCACCCCTACCGGGCGCCCTGGGACGCAAGACCCGCAGACCTTCGGCCGCCTCTTTTACTGGTCGGCCGGCGGCGTCGACATGATCGGCTTGTCGCTCTTCGAAGAGAGCATCAACACCGCCCTGAAACCATACTTTTTCAAGATATGAACCGCGACGGACTCATCAAGATTCAGACCGGTCTTGAAGCCATCATGGCCGGCGTCGAGCTGCTGCTCAATGGTCCCGAGGTGGACCCCGGTCCGGGGCCGACACCGGCTCCTCCCCCGCCGATTGATCCTCCGGCGCCTGTTCCGCCGCCACCAATCGAGCCGCCCGCACCGATGCCGGCGCCGGCGCCGGCGCCAGCAGAGCCACCGCCCATCGGAGTGCTGCGCGTCACGACAAACGGCTGCGCGGTCGCGCCGCAGGTGCCCGCATTCACCGACGACATCGACCTGTCCAAGGCCCTGTCGCCGGTGCCGTGGAGCACGTTCCGCGACGACAGGCAGACCATCGCAAGGCCGATGGAAGGCGCCGAGCCCGCCGAGTGGCGGCGCCTGACGGTCTACGGCTGCCCGGCAGACTATGGCGTGCTTACGCCGGCCCTGGTCAACGGCAAGCTCGAGATGATCTATCCGTCCAGCGTGGCCGACGAGAATCCGGCCGACCTCATCGTGCCTGAGTTGCACCGCTGGCCCGCCCGCGGCGGTGTCCGCGGCCATGCCATCACCACGCCTTACTGGCTGGTGCGCGGCCACACGCGCTATGCCGATGGAGTGCTGGACACCAATCCACGCATCCCCATGTGGGTGGGGGTGGACATGGTGGGGCGCATCTACTACCTCATGCGCGACGGCAGCGTGCAGCTCGTGGCTCAGGTGCCCGTGACCACCTATTGCAACGACTTCAGTTACTTCGACCACGCCCGCAAGACCATGTGGATGGTGGACACCGCGGCCGGCGCCGTCTTGCGGGTGCAGCGCAGCGGCAACCAATTCACCTCGATCTCATGGGCCAAGGTGCCGGGCCGCGCGACATCAGTGCGCGCCGTGGGCACCAAACTCTACGTGGCAAACGAGTCGGAAGTAATCGAGATCGACGCGCTGGACGCATCGGCGCCGCGCCGCGCGGTCTGCACGCTGCCCGGCGTCTTTTGGGTCGACTACCTCAGCGACGGCCGGCTCGTCGTGATGACGCGCAGCGCCAACGTGCACATCGTCGACCCGGCGACTGGCTTCGTCGGATCTGATCTCAATCTCGGTCCCTATGCTGCCGCCGGTCCGGTTGGGTGGGTCATGCTGGATGTGGATCGCAATGGCACTTGCGGACCGAAAGACGCCATCTACTGCATCGCCAGCCACAACCAAAGCATCAACGGCTCGTGGCGAATTGCGCCGGACGGCAAAATCAGTCGCATCCCTGGGGTGGACGGTGGCGGCCGGTCGCTATCGGGCGTGTCGTCCAAGTGCATCGAGGGCTTCCACTACGGATGGTTGGCCGCGATCCATCCCGACGAGGGCTTGCAGATGATGCAAGGCGGCGCGCAGATCCTGCCGGTGGTCTACGCCGCCGTCAGCGCGGCCGACCCGTGGCCCGAAGAGGACGCCTATGACCACGGGCTGTGCCGCGCCGGCTTTTACGCTGTGTCCAGCACCGATGCCCCAGCTCGCAAGCCGCTGCAGGCATCAATGGGCATCAGCGGGAACAGCATGCTCGGCCTGATGCCAGACCACATCGTCGACATGCCGATTGCGCAGGCCGAGGCGTTCATCCGCGGCGGGCTGCTCAGCGTCGAGCCGCGTGAGTTCACGCGAGACGAGATGCATGGTCTGCTGTATTGGCTGTACCGAGGCAGCCAGCAATTCCAGCGCGAAGGCAGGCCCATCATGGACCGTCTGGCTGCCTACTTCTCTTCACACTGAAAAAGGAATCGTCATGCCCCTGACCACTGCTCAGAAACAGGCGCTGAAAACCGCCATCAACGAGAATCCGGTGTGGGCCGCCTACCCGCAGAACAGCGACGGCCTGCTGGACTTCGAGCAGGCGAAGTACGTGCGCCGCCCGTTCGACCCATCCGTGGTGCAGATGGTCGGCCTGTATCAGGCCCTGGGCTTGTTGACGGCCCAGGAGGCCGCGGCTGTGCTGGCAAATGGCTGACAAGTACGTCAGGTCCACAGACGGCAGCGATGCCGACAACGGCACGACCTGGGCGCTGGCGAAGGCCACGCTGTCGGCCGGTCTCAGCGCATGCGCGGCGGGAGATCGCCTGTTCGTGAGCCAGGCGCATGCCGAGCCTTCTGGCAGCAGCCTCAACTCGCCAGGCACACTGGCCGCACCGGTGCTCGTGATCTGTGGCAACGATGGCGCGGCGCCGCCCACGGCGGTGGCGACATCGGGTGTTGTCACTGGTGGGGTGAACTTTTCCAACACCCTGTACGTCTACGGGCTGTCCTTCATATCGTCGGGCTTCTGCTACTTTCAGCAGGGGTCATCGGCGGTGCAACGCTTTGAGTCGTGCAAGTTCGAGACCACGAACCCCGGCAGTGGTGGGGGCTTCTACAGCGGCGGCAACAACTCCACGTACCTCACCGAGTTCATCAACTGCACCTTCAAATGGGGCCACGCCAACAACGTCACCGCCATGGCCGGATACACCCGGATCGTCGGCGGCGGCGCGGCGGCTGGCAGTGCAACGCCGAACTACTGTTTCGGCCTTATCAGTGATCGGTCTGCGGCCGACGTTGACATCACTGCCTTCGACTTTTCGAGCCTGGGCTCAACGGTCAACATCTTCGGCGTGGGCGGCGGCAGCGGTCGCCTCACCGTGCGCGACAGCAAGCTGCCAGCCAGTTGGACCGGTTCACTGGTCACGGGCACGATTCCCTGCAAGGGCCAGCGCTTCGAGATGTTCAACTGCGACGGCGCTGACACCAACTATCGCTTGTGGGTCGAAGACTACGCCGGCAGCGTCAAGCAAGAAACCACCATCGTGCTGACCGGTGGCGCCAGCGATGGAACGACCCCCATCGCATGGAAGATGACGACGTCGTCCAGCGCAAAGTACCCCGCCATCGTCCTCGAATCGCCAGAACTCGCCGTGTGGAATGACTCGGTCGGTGCAGCCGTGACCGCCACCGTCGAGATCGTCCACGACAGCCAGGGCGCTGGCTCCGGCGCTGCGTTTCAAGACGACGAGGTATGGCTCGAACTTGTGCACCTCGGCACCAGCGGCTTCCCGCTCGGCGCCAGGCTGACCGACTGCAAGGCAGATGTGCTGGCCTCGGCAGCGAACCAGGCGTCGAGCTCGAGCACCTGGACGACCACCGGCCTGACGACCCCGGTAAAGCAAAAGCTCAGTGTCACTTTCACGCCGCAGGAAAAGGGGTTTGTCCTGGCGCGGGTTGTCCTTGCAAAGGCAAGCAAGACGGTATACGTGGACCCGGCGATGACGGTGGCATGAGATGGTGACAGCTCGACAGCTACCCGCCGGGCAGTTTGTGGTGCAGCCCGGCAGCGGGGGGCGCCAACTTCCTGGGGCGCAATACCTGGTGGTTGCTGCCGCCGGCGGCTCCACCTACAACGTCAGCCTGACCGAAGCCGCCACTGCGGCAGATGCACTCTCGTCCATCGCGCTGCGCGTCGGCGCCATGGCAGAGGCGGCCAGTGCCGCCGATCTGGTCGCCAGCGCCTTGATCGCCACCCGGGCCGTGGCCGAAGCGGCAACGGCCGCCGCTGCTGCCACCGGCACCATGGTGCTGCCCGGCGCAGTGGCGGAGGCTGCCACCGCCACGGACAGCGCCAGCACCGGTGGCGTCACGTCCAACAGCATCACCGAGGCTGCCACCGCCAGCGAGGCCACGGCATCGAGCGCTGCCCTCGTCGGCGCCATCGCCGAAACGGTGACCGCCGCCGACCTGGCCGCCGCGCTCAAGACCCTGCAGGCCGCCATCAGCGAGGCCGCTACCGCCACGGACCTGGTGGCCGGCCTGCTGGTGGCCACCGCTGCAATTGCCGAAGCGGCAGCGGCCAGCGACAGCGCCAGCACCGGCCCGCAGTACGCCGTCAGCCTCAGCGAGGCGGCC
Organism: uncultured Roseateles sp.; assembly: GCA_937871895.1. Classification (GTDB taxonomy): domain Bacteria; phylum Pseudomonadota; class Gammaproteobacteria; order Burkholderiales; family Burkholderiaceae_C; genus Pelomonas. The sequence goes on from CALMQC010000084.1 coordinate 6,100, forward strand.
AGCCCGGCCGATGCGCTGCAGGCCGCGGCCCAGCTGGTGGGCGCAGTGACCGAGGCCGCCACCGCGGGCGCAGCCTTCAGTGCCGCGGCCTCGCTGGTGGGCCTGATCACCGAGCCGGCCACTGCCAGCGATTCCGCATCGGCCGGCGCCACCACCTACAGCGTCAGCCTGTCCGAGCTGGCGGCGGCGCTGGACGTGATCACCGCATCCCTGGCCGGCGACGCCGGCATGCTCGACAACGTGAGGACCATTCGCGGCTCTGCCAGAGACGTGATCCGGGCCGCCGCCCGCAACATCATCCGAGGTTACCGCCCATCATGACCACCGACCTGCGCCCCGCCGAAGCGTGGCTCCCGCTCGACGTCGACGAGCAGGACTACGTCAAGGCCACCTTCGAGGACCTGCTGGACACCGGCGAAACCGTGGCCAGCGTGTACGCCGTCACCTGCGAGGCCATCGACGGCATCGATGCCAGCGCATCCAGCCGCCTGAGCGGCTCCGCGGTGCTGGAAAGCCCCGAGGTCGCCCAGTTGATGGCCGGCGTGCTCGACGGCGTCACCTACCTGGTGCGCTTCATCGTCACCACCAGCGCCAGCCGGCGCCTGGTGATCGCCGGCACCGTGCTCGGAACGCGGGTGGGAGGGGCTGCGCCATGAGCGACGTCAACGACCCGCCCAGCCCCAGCGACTGGGCGCAGCTCTGGGATCGCCAGGAATCGCAGAACCGCGTGTTCTTCGTCGCGCAGGACCAGCAGGCCAAGCAGATCGCCGAGCTCGCCCACGGGCAGGACTCTGTGCTGCGCCGCACCGAGCGCGTCGAGACTGAGCTGAAGGGCATCCGCGCGGCGGTCGAAGAGAACACCGAGCTGACCCGCGGCATCCGCGACGCCATCGCCGCCGGCCGCGTGGCCGGCGTGGCCATCAAGTGGCTGGCCGGCGCGATCGTCACCATCGCCACCACCTGGGTGGCGGTAAAGGGGCTGTGGAAGGACGGGCCATGAGCACACTACCCGACCCCGCGCTGCCGTGGCCGCTGCCGCTGCCGGCTGTTGCTCTCATCGCCGAGCGCGAGGGATGCCGCCTGCGCGCCTACCGCTGCCCGGCGGGCGTGTGGACCTGCGGATGGGGCGAGACCAGCGGCGTGACGCCCGAAACTGTGTGGGACCAGGCCGAGGCCGACCGGCGCTTCTGTGCCAGCCTCACCCGCTACACCGCCCAGGTGCTGGCCATGTGCACCGAACATCCCGCGCCCAACCAGCTGGGCGCGCTGGTCAGCCTGGCGTACAACGTCGGCCCGGCCGCGCTGCAGCGCTCCACCGTGCTGGCAGCGCACAACCGCGGCGACTGGCAGAGCGCGGCCCGCGCCTTCAGCCTGTGGGACAAGGCCCGAGTGGCCGGCGTTCTCACCGTGCTGCCCGGCCTCACCGCCCGCCGCGCGGCCGAAGCGGCGCTCTACCTCACCCCCGAGCCGGACGCCCCGCGCGAGCCCATGCCGCAAGCCGTGGAGCCCGAGACCAAGATCGCCACCAGCCCCATCGCCCAGGGCGGCACCGTCACCGCCGGCACCGCCGCGGCCTGGATCGCCGCGCAGCTGGAGAGCCTGCAGCCGCTGGTCGACAAGGGCAAGCACCTGCTGGTCGAGACGCTCGGCATCCCGCCGCAGTGGCTGCCATGGATCGTGGTGGGGGTGGCCGGCGCCATGATCGTCCGCCACCGCCTGCGGCAGCGCGCGCAGGGCTGGGCATGATCGGCATGGCACTCGGCGCCGCACGGGCCTTCCTGGCTCCGCTGCTGCGCGCCGTGCCCTGGTGGGCATGGTTGGCCATCGCCCTCGCCGCGTGGGGCGCCTGGCAACGCCACAGCGCCACGGTTGCCACCCGCCAGGCCGAGCAAGCCAAGGCCAGCGCCGC
>CALMQC010000085.1 GCA_937871895.1 uncultured Roseateles sp.
GGCGGCCGCCTGCTCTGCGGCCAGGCGCTCGGCAGCGGCGCGCTCGGCAGCTTCAGCTTCGGCGGCAGCAGCCGCACGCGCCACCGCTTCGCGTTCCTCGGCCTCGCGCTGAGCGCGGGCAGCGGCCTCAACGGCGGCTTGCTCAGCGGCTTGCTCGGCGGCATGACGTTCAACTTCAAGGCGTTCAGCCTCCAGTCGCTCGGCCTCGGCACGTTCAGCTGCCGCACGTGCAGCTTCGAGACGTTCTGCTTCTACACGTTCAGCTTCCGCGCGCTCGGCTTCAGCGCGTTCCGCAGCAACACGCTCGGCTTCCAGTCGCTCTGCCTCAGCACGTTGTGCTGCCGCACGTGCAGCCTCGGCTTGTTCCGCTGCCAGGCGCTCGGCAGCTTCACGTTCGGCAGCCTGGGCAGCCGCTTCCTCAGCAGCTTGCGCGGCCGCGACCGCCTCTGCATCTGGTTCAGTGGCGGGCGGGGTAGCAGCTTCAGCAACAGGTTCCGCCGCCTGCTTCTCCGCCGCAGCACGCTTGGCTTCAGCGGCGATGCGGGCAGCCTCGACCAGGGCCAGAGCCTCGCGCTGCTCGCGTTCCTGCGCGCGCTCGCGGCTTTGCTTGCGGCGCAGCAAGAAGACGACAAGCGCCGCCAGTGCGACCGCGAGGAAGAAGAGCGACAACAACTTCATGAGGACAAGGGGCAGTGGGATGGCGAAAGCATAGGCCCGGGCGCGTTACGGCGTGGCGTCAGACCGCCCATGGGCGGGCTTGGGCAGGCATGGGCAGATTGAGGCACAACGCGCTCAAACCCGCTGCAGTGGGGCCTTGAAGACATAGCCCACGCGTGACTTGCTTTGCAGGGGCACGAGCATGGGCGTGGCGCGCTCGATGCGGCGGCGCAGGCGGTAGATGGTGGCAGAGAGGCCGTCGTCGGCCTCCGAGGCGCCGGCCTCGCGCCCCAGGCAGGCCAGCAGCGCCTCGCGGGTCACGGGTTGGCCGTCGGCCTTCACAAAGCACTCGATCAGCAGTTGGTCGGCATCGCTGAGCTGGATGCGGATGCCATCAGGCGCAATCAGCTCGCCGGCAGCGGCATCGAACTTCCAGAGGCTGTCAGCCGAGCCGGGCCGCACCACGCGGCGCTGCACGGCGCCGATGGCCAGTGCCACCTGCTCGAACTGCACGGGCTTGACGAGGTACATGTCCGCCCCGGCGGTGATGACCTCGCCAAACACCTCGGGGCCAAGGCGCCCGGAAACAACCACGATGCCCGCCTCGGTGCGGCGGCGCAGGATCTTGATCAGCTCGGTGCCCTGCACGCCGGGCAGCATCAGGTCGATCAGGTAGAACTCGAAGTCAAAGGCCTCGGGGTCGGCCAGCAGCGCATTGCTGTCGTCGAAGCGGCGCACCGCGATGCCACGCTCTCGCAGGTCCTGCGTGAGGTATTCCGCGTAGTCGAGGTCGTCGTCGACCAAAGCCAGCGTTTTGGGTTGCATGCTTGCGAGTGTCGGCGGGCCGCTGGCGTGCCGCCCTTTGCCGAACGCCCTGAGTGTGCCGAATTGCCGGTCCGCGAACACCAGGCCCCGAAGTGGCCGCCATCGAGCCAGACGCTGACGGAGTGACGCCATGACGCCCACCACCGCCCTTCCAAGCCCCACCGAACTTGCCCTGGACTGGATGCTGCCTGGCGCCCGCAATGCACCGGCCGATTCGATGCACCGCATCCAGACCCTGTGCACCGCCTACCCCGACCTGTTCACGGCCCTCATCACCGTGCTGGCCACCCACCAGGGCGTGCCTCGCGAGCTGCTGGCCGTGGCCATCAAGCAGTGCCGGCCTGACCTGGAGAGCTTCTCGCGCGAGGACGTGAGCCAGCTCTTGATCGCGGCCTGGAACGGCGGCAAGTCCGGCATGGACGCCGTGCACCGCGCGCGCTCGTCGCAAGGCAAGCGCAGCAGCGCCAGCCTGTCCTGGGTCAAGGAGTAGGGCCGCGCAATCCAAGAGCGAGCCAGCCCGCCAGGCCCAGCTTCTCCAGCGTCGCGATATTGGTCTCGAAGATGCGGTCGGTGTCCGGCATGGCCTCCACGGCGCGCTCGATGCTCTCCTCACGCAGCAGGTGCAGCGTCGGGTAGGGCGAGCGGTTGCTGAAGTTGCTGATGTCGCCGGGCTCGGTGCCGTCGAACTGGTAGTCGGGGTGGAAGCTTGCCACCTGCAACTCGCCGTCCAGCTCCAGCTCCTCGACGAGGCCATCGGCGGCTGCCAGGAAGTCGTTGAAGTCGAGAAAGTCCGTCAGCACCTGCGGGTGGATCAGCAGCGTGGTCTCGACCTCGTCGGGGTCGCTGCGCTGCAGCAGCAAGAGCTCGTGCGCCAGCTCTTTCAGCAGCGCCTCCGGCTCGGTGGCCTCGCTCACCACGTAGCGGATGCCGTTCTTGACGTGCACCGCCTTGGCAAAGGGGCAGAGGTTGAGGCCGATGACGGCCTGCACCAGCCAATGCTGGGTCTCTTGGAGGACGGTGTCGGATGAAGGCGTGGACATCTGCAAACCACCGGCGCAGGCAATGGGCCCGGCCGGGGTCGGCAGTGTAGGTTCAGCGCTTGATCACGCGCACGCCAGCACGGGTCTTGCCACTCTCCACGTAGCCAATGCCGCCGGGTGTGTCGGCCACGTGCTTGAGCACGGCGTCGTCGCCGTCCAGTTCCGGCGGAGGCTTGCCGCCGCCGGTGAAGACCTGCTGGGCCCAATAGGCCTTGAGCTGCGAGGCGTTCTTCTTGAGCACATGGCTGCGGAAAGCCTCGGTGGTGGGGCCCTCCTTTTGCGTCACGGGGCTGGCCGGCGTGCCGTCGGGCAGGGTCTTGACCTGGCGCAGGAAGATCTTGGCGGCGGCTTCGTCGTCCAGCGCGGCGGTGAAGGCGGCGTTGACGACGAGCACCGGCTCGGCGCCGGCCGTGCCGCTCGCCAGCAGGGCGGCCAACATCCAGACTGAGCGAAGGCCACGAGAACGGGCGATGTGCTTGAGTTGCATGCGTCCCTCCCTGGCTCAGAACAGCGTGTCGATCGAGACCGACAGCAGGCGCGAGTTGCCGACGTAGGACAGGTCCGCGCCCGAACGGTCGCGGAAGCGGTCCCACTGCAGCTTCAGCGCGGTGGAGGCGCCGAGCTCGTAGCGCAGCGTGGCGGAGTCGCCGCTGTCGCGCTGGATGGCGTCGGGGGTGAAGCGGTTGGTCTCGGCGTAGCGGGTGTGCGTCAGCATGGCCGTGAAGTCGCCAAAGCGCCGCCCCACGCCCAGCATGTAGGCCTTGGACTTGTAGCTGTAGCCGTTGCGGTCGAAGACGCTGTACTCGCTGCGCACGAACCACTCGTCGATGTCGAGGTTGGCTGACACGCCGTAGATGCGCTGTTTCTCGGCTGACTTGGACGAATCGCTCGCGGGCGTGACGCGCTCGCCGGTCGTGCGGTCCCACTGCTGCACGTCGGACTGGATGTAGGTGCCACGCACGGTCAGGATGCCGCGCGAGAGCACCAGGTCGCCGCCGACGATGTTCTTCCAGGTCACGTCCTGGGGCTCGTCGTAGTAGAGCCGCTGCATCAGGTTGTCACGGCTGTTCTCACGGCCGAAGAAGAGATTGGTCTTGGCCGCCCAGCCGCCCCAGTCGCCCCGGTAGGTGGCGTTGACGCCGTTGTAGTTGACGATCTCCCAGCCGTAGAGGTCGGTAGGCGGGCGCACCCAGGTGTAGGCAAAGCCCACGTCCTGGAAGTCGGAGTAGTAGTAAATCGGCAGACGCTTGCGGCCCACTTGCAGGGTCCAGCTGTCGTTCAGGTCGTAGGACAGGTAGGCCCACTCCAGGCCCGCCTTCACGCCGTCCACCCCGCGCCCCACCACCTGGGCCGTGGCCGAGAGCTTCGGGCTGAAGGTGTAGGTGCCTTGCACGCCGATCTTGGTCTCCTGCTTGATCTGCCAGCGCTCGGCGTACAGCGCGCCGTGGCTGTAGTCGGCGATGAAGCAGGGGCAGGGGTAGCGGTAGTAGTCGTCGGTGCGGTCACCGCCCAGCACCTTGCCGGCTGCCAAGGTGGCAAAGCCCGAGATGGACAGGGCGTCGTCAGCGCGCGCGGGCAGGGCCAGGGCGGCCACGGTCAGCGCCGTGAGTGCGCTGAGGGTCAGCTTCATGGAAGCTCGAATCATGCGGAATCCTTCAACTGCTTCAACAAGGGAGAAAGGGATCAGGCGCGGCGCTCGTCCAGCCGGAAGCGACCCACCGCTTCGTCCAACTGGCGGGCCACCTGCTGCAAAGTCTGCGAGGCCTGACCGGCTTCAGCCACCAGGGCGTGGTTGTCATCGGTGTGGCCGGTCAGCTCCGACACCATGGCGTTGACGTGCTCGATGCCACGCCGCTGTTCGGCCGAGGCGCCCGAGATCTGCTCGATGTGTTGGCCCACCTGCTTGACCGAGTCCACCAGGCGGCCCATCACCACGCCGGCCTCGTTGACGTGGCGGGCGCCGGCGTCAATGCGCTCGGCCGAGTCGTCGATCAGGGTCTTGATCTCTTTGGCTGCCGCACTGGCGCGCTGCGCCAGCGAGCGCACCTCGCCCGCCACGACGTTGAAGCCCCGGCCCTGCTCGCCCGCGCGGGCGGCTTCGACGGCGGCGTTCAGCGCCAGGATGTTGGTCTGGAAGGCGATGCCGTCGATCAATGACGTGATCTCGACGATCTTGCGCGCGCGGTCCGAGATCTGGCCCATGGCGGTCACGGCGTCGGCCACGGCGCGGCCGCCGTCGTCCGCCGCCACGCTGGCCTGTGCGGCAAGCTTGCGGGCTTGCTCGGCGCTGTCGGCATTGCTGCGCACCCAGCGGGTCAGCTCGTCGATGCTGGCCGCGCTGGCGTGCAGGCTTTCCTTCTGGCGCTCGGAGCGCTCAGCCAGCAGGCTGTTGCCGTCGCCAATGGCGCCCGCCGCCGTGTGCACGCGCTGCACGGCCTGGCGCACGTCGCCGATCACGGCGGAGAGACCATGCTGCATCTCGCTCATCGCGGCCAGCAGGCTGGCGGAGCTGGCGTCGCGCAAGCGCACCGGGGTGCTGAGGTCGCCACTGGCGATGCGGTGCACGATCTCGGTGGCCTCGTCGGGCTGGCCGCCCAACTGGCGCTTGAGCACGCGAACCGACCAGCTCGACACCCCGATGGACAGCGCCAGCATCAGCACCGAGGCCAGCACATTGGCCGCAAAGCCGCGCTGGACCAGACGCTGGGTCTGGGCGATGTGGTCGTCCAGTTGGGACTGGGCGGCTTCCTTCTGGCGGGTCAGGTCGGTCTCAAGCAGCTTTTGCGCGGCTTGCATGGCCTGAGCGGCCTCGCCCACGTCACCGCCCTTGCCCTTGATGAGGATGTCAGCCACTTTGCTCGCGGCCTGTTGGTAGGTCTCGAAGGCGGCCGAGAGGCGCGCGGCGTCCTCGGCGCGGCCCGGCACGGCGGCATAGCGCTTGAACTCCTCGCGCAGCAGCGCCACCTTTTGCGCCACGCCGTCCAGGGCGGCTTGGTCAGCGGCGGCGGCGGCGCTCTTGTAGCCGTCTGCGACGGCGGTGAGCCCAAAGGCCAGCGATTGCACCGCCCCGAGCGCCGGGCTGTCGGTGCGCCCGAGGTTGTCGAGCAGCTCGTTGGTCGAGCGTGTGAACCAGAAGCTGGTCACAGCGCCCAGCGCGATCGCCAGCAGGGGCAACATCCAGAGAAGGCG